>USJN01000036.1 GCA_900554945.1 uncultured Coriobacteriaceae bacterium
CGAGTCGCCCGACGAGGCGTTCTGGTTCGCAAGGTCACTGTCCATCGCGTCTTTGTCCTCGGTGACCATGTAGTACTTGCCGGTCTTGGGGTCCTGGTACACCATGCCCTTTTCAACGTAGGCGTTGCCCGCGTCGGTCATGTCCTCAGGCATGTCCTCGGGCGTGTCGATCGCTTCGAGCTGCTTATCTTGAAGCTCCGAGAGGGGGGTGAAGTCGATGTTCCAGACGGTGACGAGCGCCATCATAAGGCCGCATGCGAACACGAGCATGATGTCTGCGATATTGGCGACCGACGCCATGGGGTCAGCATCGTCTTTCGAGCGCAGGTGTCCTCCACGCAGCCCGCCGCTGTTTCTCAGTCCGCGGGCCATGGTTATTCGCCCTCCTTGGCGGCTGCGGTGCCGGCTTCGCGGGGCTCTTCGCCCGCCGCACCGACGAGCTCCTTCAGAGATATGCCCTTATCGCTCATCTCCTTCTCCGCGCGGGTGATAATGGCCTCTACGTCGACGCCATCGCCGACCGTGGTCACAACCCCTGCTTCGCGCTCCTTCTCGATCTTCTCGAGCATGGTGCACATGGCCGCCTCGAGCGCGCCGAGATAGTTCTCATACCAGTTGCCGCGGATGCGGCCGACCACGTAGGCGACGCCCGCGGTGATGAGGCCGGCGACCGTGGTGTCGAAGGCGACGCCGATCGAGGCTGCGAGCACGTCGGTCTGTCCCTGGCCGAGGGCAACGATGCCGGGGCCGAGGGGGATCAAGGTGCCCATGAGGCCGAACATGGGGGCGAGGCGCACAGCCGCGTCGGTACGTCCGGTGATGCGCCCGTAGCGCAGCTCCTGGATGGCGAGCAGGCGTTTCGCGAGCGTCTCGAGCGTCTCGCTCGGAAGCGAGCGGTAGCTCCACAGCGTGAGCAGCGACACCTTCTGGCGGCGCAGAAGGCCCGAGTCGATTACGACGTCGGCGAGGTCTTCTTCCTTCGCGCACGCGATGGAAGTCAAGAACTTCGAGATCACGATGCGGAAGTTGCGCCGCTCGGTCACTGCCTCGACGATGACGCTTCCGATGAGGAAGATCGCGTAGATGACAAACGCGAGCAGGACGATGATGACGGGAGCTAGCAGCCCCTGCGCGACCGCATGGAGAATGTCGGTCAGATAAAGTGCTTGTGCGATTTCGAGCATTGATCAGTCTTTCTAGGATTCGTGATGGGCAGGGGTTGATTAGCTCGCCTCGGGGTTCTCCTTGGCGCTCGCGGCGTTGTTCGCCTCGGCGGCAGCTTCGGGGGAAGCGGCATCGGCGCTAGCGGGCGAGGCATTCTCGCTTGTGGCGAGCACGGTCGCATCTGCGGTACTCAGGCTTTGCCCCTTTGCGGTCGGCGGAGTGATAATCTGGTTGTCGGACGTGCAGTTCTTCATGATCTTGCCCATCTCGCAGCGGTAGATGCTGCGGATCGGGGCGATGCTCTTCGTGCCGTCGGGGTTGTTGTAGCCCGTGATGACGCCGCGGGTGAGCGCCCAAGCCACGCCGTCTTTCGCCCATTCGTCGACGAGGGCGGAGTCGGGCATGGCATCGAGCTTCGAGTGGTCGGTCTCTGCGGCGACGTCCACGCCGTTTTGCGATTTCGCGTAGTTCATGAGGATGAGGCACGCCTGCTCGCGGGTGACGGGGTCGTCAGGGCCGTAGCCTGTGGCGATGCCGGTTTCGGGATCCTTGTAGCCGGTGATGATGCCGTTTTCGAACGCCCAGTTCACAGCGCCCGTGTACCAAACGTTGTCCAAGACGTCGGGCAAGCCGGTCTCGTTTGCGGTCTTGTCGGGATCGCAGGCGGCTGCCGCATCGGGGTCGGCGAAACGCCAGAGCACCATGGCCATCTGAGCGCGGGTAAGCTCGCCGTAGGGGAGGAACGTCGTGTCGTTTATGCCCTTGATGAGGCCCGAGTCCTTGCAGAACTTGAGCGTGCCGTCCTTCACGTACCAGTCGGTCGCGATGACGTCCTCGTAGCCGAGCTGGTCGGCCTTGTCGTAGATGGCGAAGCTGCCGGTTACCTTTCCGGTGTAGGAGCGCGAGCCGCGAACGGTGAAGGTGGCGGTGCCGATCTCCTTGTTGTTCTCGTACTTCACGTTGTAATCTTCGCCCTTAAGTTCGGTTCCGTCGGGGGCGTAGACCTTCACCGGCGTGATGTCTTTGCCGGTGTATGCCTGATCGTTCACGACGATGGTGCAGTCGTCGATGCTCGTCGGCGCGGGCGCGTTCTGCCCGTGGATGATGAAGTACATATTCACGAAGTTGTCGAAGTCGAAGGGTCGTCCACCGCCCTTGAAGCGCACGGTCACGCAGCCAACCTCGTTTTTGCCAGGGTCGCCGACGTTGGCGTATTGCGTGTAGTTGCTCGAGCTCGTATCGCAGTTGGGGTTGCCGTAGACGAGCTGGTAGTCGGTGCCCTCGACGAGCGTGTGTCCCTTGTAGGTCACCTTCGAGATGGTCGGCTTGATCGTTGAGCCGGTGTAGTTGAGCACGGGGGCGCCGTTCTCGAATGCGATGGCCTTGTCGTTCCACTCAAGGTTCTGGCCGTCCCACTCCATGTACTCGATGTCGACGTCGGTCATAAGGCTTGCCGGCGTGATCTTGAACAGGCCCTCCGTCGTGCCGGTGTAGGGTGCCGACTCGGTGGGGGAGATGACCACGGGGTAGTAGCCGTAGTGGTAGACCCCATCGGCGGACCACTCGGGTGCGTTCTGCGTCATGTTGATGGTCTTGTTAGGCGAGATATAGCGCTCGACCATGGTCTGGCCTGCATACGTGGTATTAGATCCATTGTAGACGCAGGTCTTGAAGGCGTAGGTGAACCAGTCGGAGGGGAGCTTGTTGCCGTAAGCGTCGGTGATGGTGATGTCGTCTGCCGTGAGCGTTTTCTCCGAGTAGTCGAACTTGCTGCTCTTGATGGAGACGAGGCAGGTCGCAAGGTCGCCCTTCACGATGCTGTAGGTGCACACGTTGCTTTGCGTGCCCGAGTAGGAGCCGATGCCGACGATGCTCGCGCTGTAGCCGTCGCCGAGGTCGGTGGCTCCCTCTTGCGGCACCACGTAGAAGTCGACATCCTGGGTGAGGGTCTTTCCGCCCATGGTGACCTCAAGGCGCGGAATGGCTTCGCCGCCGGTATAGGGTGCGTTCTCCGTGCACGTTGCCGTGATGCTGGAAAGCGGGGTGGTCGAGGTTGCGTTCGCGAAGCACTTCAGGACGGGGTAGCCGTTGTTCTGCCCGCCGGTCGAGAACACGAAGTAGTTGTCCCATTCGCCGCCGTTGCGCTGCTTGTTGAGGGCGGCGACGGCGCTTGTGGCGCGCAGGTCGGTGGCGCTCACATACGCGCAGTTGGAATACGTGCCCGAGCTGGAATCGACCACGTGGTAGATGTCGCCGTCCGCGCAGGTGTCCTTGAGCACGAGGCAGTCATGCAGGTTGCCATCGTTCTGGCCGATGAGGCCGGAGCTCTTGTTTCCAGGGAGCGCGTCGATCTTGCCGGCGCTGTAGCAGCTGTATATTTCGGGAGTGGGCGTGGTGTGCGTGCCGTCGGGCTTCGCGTACTGGAGCAACATGCCCGCGATGCCCGCGACGTAGTAGCCGCCGCCCGTGGCGGTCTTCACGGTGCCGGTGTTGCTGCAGAACGAGACGGTTCCGTGGCTTTGCCCCACGATGCCGCCGCCAGCGGGCTTGTTCCAGCGGTTCACGGTGACGAGCGCCGCGTTCGCGCACTCGGTGATAACGGTGTAGCTTCCTGCGCTGCCGACGATGCCGCCGCCAGAATACAGACCGGTAACCTGGGCATTTTTATCGGTTAAACAACGCTGCGTGTAGAGGATATCGTCTTTGGAGCCGTAGTCGATCTCGGTCGAGTCCCCCGAGCCGTTCATCGACAACCCGCGCAGGGATCCCACGATGCCGCCCGTCATGCTCGCCTGAGCACCGGAAACGATGCCCTTGCAGGTGCTGTCGTAGACGCTGCCAAGGGAGAAGCCCGCGATTCCGCCGACGCCCTCGGTCATGGCGGAGATTTTCTCGCCGAAGCGGTCGGTTCCCGCCTCGCAGGGGGATTGGGAGTCGATGGAGCCGGAAAACACGCAGTTATAGATGTTGCCGTGCGTCCTTGCGCCCTCGATTTCCTCTTGCGCAGGGTCGCCGAGGTACGCCACGACGCCGCCGATGGACTTTGCGACGATGAGCCCTGGCGAGCGGCCGTTGCCGTCGGTGCCGTCGGAACCTGCGGTGTTGGTGATGGCCTTGAGGCTGCCCGAGAACTCGCAGTTCTTCACGTCGCCGAACACGGTAGCTGCCATGCCGCCGATTTTGGACATAACGCATTTCACGGTGTCGGTTTGAGGCGTGTCGACGGCGACGTCGATCGTGGCGTCGACGGTGCAGTTCTCAACCGAGCCCTTCGAGGTGCCGATGAGGGCTGCGACGTTCGAGACTGCCTGCGAGGAGCTTGCGGAGCGATGGACGGTGACGGTGGCTCCGGTCACGTTGACGTTCTTCACGACCGACTTCTCGCCGCATCCGCCAAAGAGCGCGATGTTCGTTGCGCGCTCGCCTGCATCGGCGAGAGACGTGAGGCTGTAGCCGCGGATCGAATAGCCCGCGCCGTCGAAGGTGCCGTTGAACTCGTGTCCGCCTTCCCCGCCGATGGGGGTGACCTCGGCGCGGATGAACACGATGTCCTTCGCGAGCGTCACGGTCTTGCCCTCGAAGGTGACGCCCGAGTTGACGAGTTCGGCGAGGCCTGCGAGCTGCGATCCGGTGCTCAAGGTGTAGCTCGATGCTCCCTCCGAGTACCAGGAGGTGTCGGGGCTCACCGCGCGCAGGTCCCACGAGGTGCTGGCGAGTTCGATAAGTTCCCAACCTGGTTGCTCCTCGTTAATTGAGAGCAGCGCGGGCGCGTCGTCGAGATACGCCTCTGCCCATGATTGAGCCTCGTCGATGGTGGTCACGCTGCCGGGCGTTTCGACTGCCCAGGCCGCGCATGGTGCAGCGCAGGCAAGCGCGAACGCGAATGCGACTCCCATCGCTGCGGTGCGGATGTTCTTCTTCATCTTCGGTCTCCTTTCGAACGCTATCTCAGTGGTAGTTTCTGTCTGCGGTATCTCACGCCCATCTGCACGCCTCCTGCGGCTGCCGTGCCGACGGCGAAGGGGATGACAAACGGTGCGAAGGGGTTCTCGAAATCAATGGTGTCGACGTCGGAGGGGTTGGGGTTCATGACCTGGTAGACCTGCCATGAACCGCCCGTGGTGCCGCCACCGCCGTCGCTGATCGCAGCGGACCCGCCCCCAAGGCCGGTGGCGTCGCCGACATCGGTGCCGGTGCTTCCGCCGTCTCCGCCTCCTTCTCCGCCGCCCGAGCCGCCTTGCCCGGTGCCGTCGCCGGTGTTGGTACCGATCTTGGGCTGAACGGGGGGCGCGCCTGCGAGGACGACTTTGATGGTGTTGATCCAATAGACCTGGGCGTTCGACGTGATCTGGCCCGATCCAGTCGCCCCGAAGAGTAGGCGGAAGCAGGCGTTGTCGTTCATGTCGGAATAGTCGGGCTCGATCGAGTCGCCATACTTGTACCAGCGGAAGTTCGACTGCACGGCGAGCATCGGGGATACGGGGATGCCTTCCTGCACGTTGCCGCCTGCGTCGTATTGCGGGAAGTAGTAGCGGATCGAGCCGAAGAGCATGCTATAGCTCACCGCTGTGCCGAAGTCCGAGGACCCGACGGGGGTGTCGGCGGTGACGAAGCGGAACTCCTTGATGCCGTCGAGGTTCGCTCCCGCGGCCTCGAGCACCGTGGAGAGCAGGACACCTCGGCCGCTTACCGTGGCGAAGCGGTTCGCCGAGCCGATGACGGTGTAGGTCTGCTCGACCATGCCCATCGCCTCGACCTCGGCGCGCGAGAACGTCTTCTCGGAAACGACCTTGTCGGGGGCTTCCTCCCACACGACCTTCACGGTGAGGGAATCCTGCGGGCGCGCCACAGGATTGGGCTTTTCCTCGGCCGCGGTGCTTACGCACACCTTGCCCGTGACGGTCGCGCCGCCGATTCCCGCCGTGGACGAGGCGCTTACCCAAACGTTCGCCTCCTCGGCGGGGCGGTAGAGGCCGGTCGTCGGCTCCACGTAGCCGAAGGTGGAATCGTCGACACTCCACGAGAGGTCGGCGATCGCGCCGTTGGTTTGCTGGCTCAAAAGCCCGTTGGAGGTGAGGTAATCGGTCGTCGTGCCGTCGGCGGGGTTCGCCACCGTCACGCGCGCGACGAGCTGCAGCGTCTGGTTCGTGTTATAAAGGCGCGCGCCCGCCTCGGTGTAGGGTTCGCCGTTCTCGTTGCAGATGACGATATTCTCCACGTAGAGCTCGTTGTTCTGCCCGCTCACGTCGATAATGTAGGAGGTCGACAGCCCGTCGCAGGTCGCGGTGAGCGTGACGGTGCCGTTTGCGAGCGCTGTCACCTGGCCGGACGTGCTCACGTGCGCCACCGACGTGTCGCTTACCGACCAGTTGGTCATGTGCCCGGTGTCGCCTGCCCAGGAGGTCGAGCCGTCGTTCCATACGAGCTGCACCTTGAACTGGAGCGACTCGCCCTTCTTCGTGAGCTGGCCGTGCGTCTCGGGCGTGTTCTCCCAGCTGTTCGATGCGACCTTCCAGCCGCTTCCGACGTAGGGCGTCTCGTAGAACAGCGAGATGCCCTCCACCGACTGGGTGGGGGGTTGCGGGGTGGGGTCGGGTTCGGGCGCAGGGTCGGGGTTGGAGGGCTGCTCGGTTGCGCCTCCGCCATCCGACTCGCCTTCCGCAAACGCGGCTCCCTGCGCGTAAAGCGTCAGGGAGAACGCGAGCAGAAAGACGAGCAGGCAGCGCAGCGCGTCGCTGGCAAGTCGTTTGGCTTTTATGGTCTGGGTGCGCATCGCTACTGCTTTCCGTAGGGCGGATACGAATTGCCGAGAAGCTCTCGCGCATCGTCATCGGTGATGTCGACCCAGTACAGAAGCGAGTAGAACTTCTTGACTTCCTCCACCATGTCGACGTCATAGCGATTGGGGTAGAGCATGTTCGCGATCCATTGGACGCCGAGGAAGCGGTTCACTCCCGGCGGGCGGTCGCACCATGCGAACGGGGCGTTCGGCATCGTGTAGACGCGGCCGTTCTTCACGGCGGAAATGTGGCTCCACTTCTCGTCGGTGCGGATGATCTCGTCGGCACCTCCTCGGATGACGTCGTCCCACGCGATGATGACCTCGGGGTCCCAGGCGAGCACGGCTTCCAGGCTCACGTTGGTCATGCCGATGCCCTGGGTTTCTTCGACAGCGGAGACGTTGTTCGCGCCCGCCACGTCGAAGGTGAGGGCATGCTGGCCGCGGTCGGGCTCGGTCTGCAGGCCGAGCGGGCCCTCGGCGTAGTAGAGACGCACCTTCTCGCTGTCGGGGATGTCGGCGGTCGCCGCCGTGACGTCGTTGTAGACGCGCTCGAGGTACGTGGCGATTTCGCCTGCGCGCTCTTCGGCGCCGAGGATCTCCCCGAGGAGCTTGTAGGCGGTGCGGATGTTGTCGAACGACCCGTCGATGCACAGGGCCGGGATGTTCGTCTGGCTCTCGAGCTTCTCCGCGGTCGAGACGTCCGCTGCGGAAAGCGTCGTGCCCGAGCAGTCGATGATGAGCTGGATGTCCTGCTTGAGCAGCATCTCGCGGTCGATCTCGCCGCCGCCCGAGAGCGTTCCCATGTAGATGAGGTTCTCGGTTCCCGCGGGCAGGTAGCGCAGTTCCTCCTCGGTGTATTGCATGCCCGTGCCGCCGAGCAGCTGCGGTGCCAGCGTGAACACGAAGATCTGCGCAAGGGCGCTCGTGAAGTACACGCGTTCGAGCTTGTCGACCGTGGGGATGGTTCGCGTGCGGCCCCAGGAGTCGGTGAACTCGCGGGTGCCGCGGAACGTCGCGTCGAGGCCCGATTTCACCCCCATATTGTCGAGGGCTCCCGTCACCTGATCTGCCGAGCAGCCCGACAAAAGCCCGCTTGAGGGCAGCAGTACGGTCATCGCCGCAACTCCTCCGAATTGCAGGAACTTCCTGCGGCTCATCGCCTGATTGTTCCCGTTCTCACTCTTCGTCACGATAACTCTTCGCTTCCTTCTCGTCCTTTACAACGGTATGCACACGCGCTCGGCGTGGCCCGGTTCTATCTCAACGTCGATCACATGGACGTTCGTTCCGTAAATCTGCCGTAGCGTATCGTTGGTGATGACCTCGCCCGCCGTTCCCTCATTGATGACGAGGCCTTTCTCCATGACGATGACCTTGTCGGCGCAGAACAGCGCATGGTCGGGGTCGTGCGTCACCATGACCACGCCCATGCCCGCCTGCGAGAGCGACTTCATGCGCGAGAGCACGAGCTGCTGGTTGCCGAAGTCAAGGCTTGCGGTCGGTTCGTCCATGACAAGCAGATCGGGCTCTTGCGTGAGGGCGCGCGCGATCAGCACGAGCTGCTGCTGGCCGCCTGAGAGCGCGGTGTAGGGGCGGTCCGCCAAGTGCTCGATTGACATCTGCTTCATGGCGCGCCACGCGATGGCTCGGTCGTCGGGTTTCACCACGGCGAGCCGGTTCACATACGGGGTGCGCCCCATGAGCACGACGTCGGCCACGTTGAAGGGGAAGGGCGGCGTGTGCGCCTGGGGGATGTAGGCGAAATGCCGCGCGAGCTCCGGCTCGTCCATATCGTGCGTGCTCTTTCCGTCGATGAGCACCTCGCCGGCAGTCGGCTTCATAAGCCCCAAGACGGTCTTTAAGGTAGTCGTCTTGCCGCAGCCGTTCGCGCCGATGATGCAGACGAACTCGCCGTGTTCGACGGTGAACGACACGCCGTGGACGATTTCGGTCTTGTGGTATCCGCCGTGGACATCGCGCACTTCCAGAAGATGGCTCATCGCTTACCACCCCTTCTGGTTTCGCGAGAAGATGAAGATGAAGAACGGCACGCCAAGGATCGACGTGAGGATGCCGATAGGGATTTCAACCGTGGCGAGCAGGCGTGCGAGGTTGTCGACGAGCAGGAGGTAGCTTGCGCCGATGACCATCGATGCCGGCAGGAGCGCGCGGTAGTTCGGGCCGACGAGCGCGCGGGCGAGATGAGGGATGACGAGGCCGACCCAGCCGACGATGCCCGATACCGCAACCGAGCACGACACGATAAGCGTCGAGGCGAAGATGACGACGAGCCGCACCCGTTTGGTTTTAATGCCCATCGAGCGCGCTTCCTCATCGCCGAACGAGAGCACGTTGAGTTTCCAGCTTTCGAGCAATAAGAGTAAGAAGCCGCAGATCATAGGTATGATGACGGCTTTCATGTCGCCGTCGCTCACGCTTGCGAAGCTGCCCATGAGCCAGAAGGTGATGGTGGGGAGCTTGTCGTTGGCGTCGGCCATGAGCTTTACAAGCGACGTGCCCGATTGGAAGAGCGTCGACACGAGGATGCCGCCTAAGATGAGGCCTAGGATGGCGTCGGAGCGGACCATGCGGTTGAGCCACACGGCGCACGCCACGGCCACCATGCCGCCCGCGAACGCGAAGACCTGCACCATGTAGTTCGGCATGTCGAGCAGAAGCGCCAAGCAGGCACCGAAGCTTGCGCCGGCGGATGCGCCGAGGAGGTCGGGGGAGGTGAGGGGGTTTTTGAACATGCCCTGATAGGCGGCGCCTGCGACGGAAAGCGCGGCGCCGACGAGCATCACGACGACGATGCGGGGCAGGCGGATGTTGAACAGGGCCGTGTTCGCCGCGTCCGAGATGACGATATCGGGGTCGTTGAACAGGTTGTACACGCCGACGGTAATCTGCGCGGCGACGTTTTTCAC
>USJN01000037.1 GCA_900554945.1 uncultured Coriobacteriaceae bacterium
CGTTTCCTTGAAAGAAGTGTCCGAGGCCGAATCCGTTTCGAAGAAATATCTCGAGCAAATTGTTCCCAATTTGGTATCCGCGCAGCTGGTCAAATCGGTTCGCGGTACTGCCGGCGGATATCGGTTGGCTCGTCCGGCGAGCGACATCACCGTCCTCGATGTGCTTGCCGTCACCGAGGGGACGCTTGCGCCCGTTTCCTGTCTTGCTTGCGAAGATGATTTCGACTGCTCGCAGCCTCATATTTGCATCGAGATTGGGGTTTGGAAGGGTCTCGACAAGCTGATCAAGGACTATCTCTCTGGGATCACCTTGCAGGATATTCTCAATCAGGCATCTTCCGTTGCAGCTGATAGCTATTCGATTTAACAAAAACGTCGCCCAAAAAGTCGACTAATACTGTAGGATTTACCCAACAGCAATTGAGTCGAGGGGGTGCTCATGTCGAAAGTCGAGCAACGGCCTGTTATCGGGATTGTGCCAACACAGGTTCCTGACGAAGATATCGTGCGTGTGAACGATCACTACACGAAGGCTGTTATCGCGTCGGGTGCGGCCCCACTCGTGCTGCCGATTTGCCGATTGCATTTGACGTTCTCTTAACATTGCTAGCCCAACGCCTTCCCAGATGGGAGGGCGTTTTTAATTTACAGCGAAAAAAAGTTGGCCAATCTTATTGACAAAACCTATAAGCATAGTAGGATAAACGCCATCACATAGGAATCGACGAAAGGCGAGAGTCATGACCATCCACAAAAGCGTATCGGAGCTTATCGGCAACACCCCTCTTGTAGAGCTTTCGAACTTTGAGAAGAACCACGATCTTGGGGCGACCATTCTCGGTAAGGTCGAGCTGTTCAACCCGGCGGGGTCGGTGAAGGACCGCATCGCGAAGGCGATGATCGACGAGGCTGTGAAGGCTGGCAAGGTGAACGACGACACGGTGCTCATCGAGCCCACTTCGGGCAATACGGGCATCGGTCTTGCCGCGATAGCTGCTGCTCGGGGCAATCGCCTTATCATCACGATGCCGGAAACGATGTCGATCGAGCGCCGCAACCTTATGAAGGCCTACGGTGCCGAAGTGGTTCTGACCGACGGTTCGAAGGGCATGAAGGGCGCTATCGCCAAGGCTCAGGAGCTCGCGGGTGAGATTTCCAACTCATTCATCCCGAGTCAGTTTACCAATCCGGCGAATCCGGCAATTCATGAGGCAACGACCGGCCCTGAGATTTGGAGGGACACCGAGGGCAAGGTCGATATCCTCGTAGCGGGTATTGGCACGGGCGGCACGGTTACCGGCACGGGCCGCTACCTGAAGTTCCAGAATCCTGACGTGAAGGTCGTCGCGGTTGAGCCTGCGGGCTCCCCGGTTCTCTCCGAAGGCCATGCGGGCGCTCACAAGATTCAGGGCATCGGCGCGGGCTTTATTCCCGATACGCTTGATACCTCGGTGTATGACGAGGTCATCGCTGTTGCCGACGAGGATGCGTTCGAAACGGGCCGCGAGCTCGCCGCAAAGGAGGGTCTGCTTGTCGGCATCTCGTCAGGTGCTGCCGTGTGGGCTGCGGGTCAGCTCGCTCAGCGTCCCGAGAACAAGGGTAAGACCATCGTGGCCATTCTCCCCGATACCGGTGAGCGCTACTTGTCGACGGCGATGTTCAAGTTCGAGTAGCGAGTTAGCTTGGGAGCGCGGCGCCCGCGTCGCACAACCTGAGTACTGCTGATTCTTCTTCACATACCCAAGGCGGCACGACGGCTTTCTTCCCCTCTCTCCGTCTAGGCTGTTGATGCCGCAAAGCGAAGCCCCCTCGATGAATGAACTCGGATCGAGGGGGCTTCGCTACATGTCGACGATGGTGCCGCCGCCGACGACGGTGTCGCCATCGTAAAGGACGAGCGCTTGGCCTGGTGCTGCGGCTCGTTGCGGCTCATCGAACTCCATCACGAGCATGTTGTCCTCGATGCGCGCCCATCCAGGTTGCGCCTTCATGCGGTAATGCGTCTTGGCCGTCACGCGCAAAGGCTCGTCGATGGAGGCGACGGAAATCAGGTTCACGTCGTTCGCGCGAACGGTTGCGGCGCGCGTTTCGGAGTCGGTTCCCACGACAAGGGTGTTGGTCTCAGCGTCTTTGCGGAAAACGAATAACGGCTCACCTGCGGCAACGCCGATTCCCTTGCGCTGGCCGATGGTGTAGCGGTCGATTCCCCTATGCTCGCCGAGGACCTTGCCGCGCACATCGACGATGGGGCCGGGCCCGAAAGCGTGCCCGCAACGCCGTTCGATGAAGCTCGCGTAATCGCCGTCGGGCACGAAGCAGATGTCCTGACTCTCGCTTTTCCCCGCGTTGTCGAATCCTGCTTCACGTGCAAGTTCGCGAACCTCAGGCTTCGTCAGTTCCCCAAGCGGGAACAGCATATGGGCGAGCGTATCCTGTGTGAGGTGGAAAAGGACGTAGCTTTGGTCCTTCTTTGGGTCAAGCCCGCATTTTAGCAGGTAGCGGCCCGTTTTCTCATCGTAAGCGCGCCTGGCGTAATGCCCGGTCGCCACGTAGTCGAAATTCAGCTGGCGGCGGCGCTTCTGCAGGGCGTCGAACTTCACGTAGCGGTTGCAGTCGATGCAGGGGTTGGGCGTTCGACCGCACAGGTACTCCTCGCAGAAGCGGTCAATCACTTCGCGTCCGAAAAGTCCCTGGTAGTTGAAGACGAAGTAGTCCATCCCCAAACTGAAGGCCACCTGACGCGCGTCTTCGATGTCGCGCGAGGAGCAGCAGGTGCTTTCACCCACGATGCCCGAGTCGGGGTTGCCCCCGTCGATTCCGCACGCTGATCCCTCGAGGTCGTCGTTGCTGAAGAGTTTGCAGGTGGTGCCCGTGGCCTCGTAGCCCTGACGGCACAGCAAGAGGGCGGCAACGGAGCTGTCGACGCCGCCGCTCATTGCGACAAGAACGCGTTCCCTACTCACTGCGCAACGCCTCCACCGGGTCTTTGCGGCTCGCCGCGCTTGAAGGGATAAGCCCCGACAGGAACGTGAGGAACACGCTGATGGCGACCAGGATCACCGCCGCTTGCCAGGGGAGTATGGCGACGTTGGGCACATCGAACAGCGCATAGACGATCGCGTTTGCGGGAATGCACCCAAGTGCGGTCACCCCGATGCCGATAAGCCCTGCGACCAGGCCAACGATCACCGTCTCCGCGTTGAACACGCGTCCGATGTCGCCTTTGCTCGCGCCGATCGAGCGCAGGATGCCAATTTCCTTCTTGCGCTCGAGGACGCTGATGTAGGTGATCACGCCGATCATGATCGAGGACACCACAAGAGAGATGGCCACGAAGGCAACGAGCACGTAGCTGATCATGTTCACGATGGTCGTGACCGAGCTCATGAGCGCGCCGACGATATCGGTGTAGGAAACCGCCTTGTCGTCTTCGCCTTCCGCTTTCATCTTGTCGTTGTACCCGTCGAGGATGTCGATGACGCCCTGCTTGCTCTCGAAGTCCTTCGGGTAGATGTCGATGCTCGCGGGCTTCGCGTAGTCGGCGTAGCCGAGCTTGTTGAGGTTGCCGTCGAAGGACGTGGTCTCGGAGCTCATGAGCGACATCATGAGCTCGGTGAGCTCCTTCTCGTCCATGTTCATCTGGAACGCGTCGGCGAAAGCGCTCTCGTCCACGTGCATCGCGGTGGCCATGTTGGCGGAAAGCTGCCCCATGACCTGGGTCATCGCCGCTTGCATCTGCGTTTGCATGGCGCTTACCACCTGATTCATGTAGCTGCTCATGGTGGCTTGCAGGTAGGCTTGGATCTTCTGCGCGAGCTCGGCTTGCATCTCGCTCGTGTCGATGATGCCCGGCAGCGCGTCGCTCACGAGCTTCTGCGCTCGTTCGGTTGCGAGGTACTCGTTGAAGCTAGGCGCCGGCTTGCCCTGTTGTACCTGCTCGCTGTAGTAAGCGAAGTAGTCTTTCTCGACTGCCGCCATGAGCGCCGCCGCCGCTTCCTTGTTGATGGTCGGCTGACCGCTGACCTGGAACTCCGAGGGATCCATCTCGGGTGCGGCGGGAAGGTCGCTCGCGGCGCCCGACAAATCGAGCGAGCTCATGTCGACCGAGAGCGCGTCGGAGTCGATTTGAAATGCCGCCTGCAGCTTGTTCCCGTCGATGGTGAACAGGGAGCTCATGTCGAAGCTCGAGTCCTCGGCGTCCGCTTCTTCCACGAACGACTTGCCGGTGAAGACGTTCATCGCGCTGTCCGCCAGCTGGTCTTTGACGATCTGCGAATCTGCAGCCTCGTCGATGATGTGGCTCACCATGTCGCTCGTGTAGTAGAAGCCGGTTTGCAGCGAGGTGATCTTCGCGCCCGCCTTCGGCTTCACGATGCCGCAGATGTGCACGTCTTCTCCCGAGTTAACCAGGTCGCGCATGTAATCGGCGTCGTCGCTTTTGTTCTTCCACACGTGGTAGTCGGAATCGTATTGATAGTAGTTGGTGGCGGCGACCAGCTTGAACGTCACGCCCATGAGCTGGTCGTACGTGAGCGTCATGTAGTCGTCGGGCGCATCGACCTCTTCCTCGTTGGCAAACGCGCGCACCATGTCGTCGAGCTCGCTGTGATCGCGCAGCCCCATGGTGTAGAGCATGAAGTCGCTCACCTTGCCATTGGGGGTGAGCACGAGCACGATGTCGTTGTATCTTTGCGGCCATGTGCCCGCCACGACGTCGTATTGGTCCTGGTAAAGATCGGGATCGCTCGGCATCTCGTAGAAGACGTTGGTGGACATCATCGAGGACATGATGCCGTTGGCGGAAGTGGCCGATCCGAACCCGATGGAGGAAAAGGACTTGTCGGGGTTGACCTGCCGCACGCCGTCTTCGGTGTCGGAGCTGAACAGCTGCGGGGTGATGCTGTAGCCGTATTCGATGGAGTTCACGTACTGGTCGATCCCCGAATCGCCGTTGTCTAGGTATTCCTTTAAGCTGGCGAGGTCGTTGCTGCCGATGCTGCCGAACATGCCGGTCACCATCTTCGACTCGCCGACGGTGCCGCCGTCCGCATCGCCGTTCGAGTTGCCGGTTTGCCCCGCGTCCTGCGAGTCCCCGCTGCCCGAGGAGCTGCCCCGGGCGCCCATGCCCATGGTCATGAGGCTCGTCATGTCGAAGCCCTGGTTCTCGATGGAAAGCGGATACTCGGAAAGCGTTTCCTCCTCGACGTTGGCGATGTAGCTGTTCACGCCGTTCGCGAGCGAGAGGATCGCGGCGATGCCGATGATGCCGATCGACCCCGCAAAGGCGGTCATGAGTGTGCGGCCCTTCTTCGTGAGCAGGTTGTTCCAAGAAAGGGACAACGCCGTGAGAAAGCTCATCGACGTGCGGCGAACCTGCTTCTTGCTCGCGCGCATGTCTTCGGGTGCGGGATCGAAGGGGTCGGAGTCGCTGCGAATGACGCCGTCCGCCAGGTTTACGATGCGCGTTGCGTATCGTTCGGCCAGTTCAGGGTTGTGGGTGACCATGATGACGAGCCGATCGTTTGCGATTTCGGTCAAGAGGTCCATGATCTGCACGCTCGTTTTGGAATCGAGCGCGCCAGTGGGCTCGTCGGCTAAGAGGATCTCGGGGTCGTTGATGAGTGCGCGCGCGATTGCGACGCGCTGCATCTGTCCGCCCGACAGCTGGCTCGGCTTCTTGTCCACGTGATCGCCAAGCCCCACTTTCCGCAACGCGTCGAGTGCGCGGGTGCGACGCTCTGCGCGCGAAACGCCCGACAGCGTGAGCGCCAGCTCCACGTTCGCCAGGATGGTCTGGTGGGGGATGAGGTTGTAGGCCTGGAAGACGAACCCGATGCGGTTGTTGCGGAAAGTGTCCCAGTCGCGGTCCTTGTATTCCTTGGTCGAGATGCCGTCGATGACGAGGTCGCCCGTGTCGTAGTGGTCGAGCCCGCCGATGATGTTGAGCAGCGTCGTCTTCCCCGAACCCGACGGCCCGAGGATCGCCACGAACTCGCTGTCGCGGAAGGAGATGGACACGTCGTCGAGCGCGGTTTGGGTGAAGCTGCCGGTGGTATAGGCTTTGCGGATATTGCGAAGCTGGAGCATCTACGTCGCCTTTCGATACTGATTGAACTGCTTTATTGTACGTACCCTACTCGCGTGCGTGGATCCTGTTTCCGAATCGACACGAAAGGACTTGTAAAAACTAATGAGACGAAATACTATTAACTGGTTGACTTCCTAAACGGTGCCGACCGGCATCGGGAAAGAGAGGGCTGTTATGGACAAGAAGGTATACGAGCTTCTGAACGACCAGATCAACAAGGAGTTTTACTCGGCGTACCTTTATCTTTCGTTCGCCGACTACTATGAGGAGGAGGGGCTTTCCGGCTTCGCGAACTGGTATGAGATCCAGGCGCAGGAAGAGCGGGATCACGCGCTCATCTTCCGCAACTACCTGCACGAGAACGGGTGCAAGGTGAAACTCGGCGCGATTGCCCAGCCCGACCTGGAGTTCACGAGCCATCTTGGGCCGCTTGAGGCGGCGCTTGAGCACGAGAAGTACATCACGTCGACCATCAACGACATCTATGACGCCGCCATGGAAGCGAAGGATTGGCGCACGATGAAGTTCCTCGACTGGTTCATCTCGGAGCAGCAGGAAGAAGAAGACAACGCAGACACCATGGTCACGCGCATGAAGCTTTTCGGTGGCGACGCGAAGGCGCTCTACGACCTCGACCAGGAGAATGCGGCGCGCGTTTACGTCGTGCCCTCGCCGCTCGCGAACGCGTAGCGCGGAGAGTCCTGCGCGCGGAGCTGCCTGGGGGCGCTGGGCGCTTCCCAAAGATGCGACTCCCATTCCCACCCCGAGAAAGCGAAGAGCCCGCATGGGATGTGCGGGCTCTTCTCGTTTTACCTGGCGGTTCGCGACTCCAACTCGCGGTTACTGGTTGTTCTGCGTGGGGTCTTGGGGCGGCTGCTGCTCGTTGAGGGGCTGACCCTGCGCGTCTTGCTGCTGCGCGAAAGGCTGCTGCGGCGCGCCTTGCGCGTACGGCTGCTCGTAGGGTTGGCCGTAGGGCTGCTGCGGTGCGCCCTGCGCGTACGGGTTCTGCCCAGGCTGGACATAGGGTTGCTGATAGTAGCCGGGCTGCGGCGCCTGGTATGCGCCCTGGTTGGTGTAGGGCTGCGCACTCGCATAGCCCATCTGCTGCTGCGCGAATGATTCAGGCGGCAGCTTCTTCATCTTGTTCACGTACACCGCCACGATGATGAACAGCACGAGCGTTATGACGCTGCAGGTGAGCACCGAGACGACGATGCCTGCGATCGTCCAGCCGAACAGCTTCGAGAACTTGCTCGGATCGGCGCAGCTCTTGATGCCGATGACGCCCGCGATAAGCTGCACGACGACGCAGAGCAGGCCCATCACCAGCAGGAATGCGGAAATCCCGACGGTGGCGTTCAATATCGCGAGGATGTCGCCGCTGTCCATGCCTCCCAAGTAGATGTAGTCGTCGTCGAAGTAGTTGCCGGAGCTGTAGGCGGTGCTGTTGAGCTCATTCTGGATTTCGGCGATAACGGTGGGGTCGTTTACTGCAACGCCGAAAATCGCGATGAGCGCAAACCCGGCGATGACGCCGAGGATGCCCAATGCGGCAAGCACGACGATGGCGATGCTCAGACCGCGTACGGTTTTGGAATCGGAGTTCATTGTCTTCTCCTTTAGGGGGATTGTCGGACGGGTTCAGTATACTATGGGCAAATCGCGAGAGGTCTTTCGCGGAGGTCAAATTACTGTGACAGTTCTAAAACGGAAAGGTAACGTCGCACATCGCAAGCCGTTTTCTGCAGCGTGCGCATTGGGAAAGGATTGTTTCCATGCTTGATTTCGAGTTCATGTCCCCGACGCAGTTCGTCTTCGGCCGGGGCGTCGAGGAGAAGGTGGGCGGCAAGCTCGCCGAGCGCGGCGCGAAGAAGGTGCTTTTGCACTTCGGCGGGCAGAGCGCGGTGCGAAGCGGGCTCATCGACCGCGTCTGTGCGTCGCTCGACGCGGCGGGCGTCGAGTGTGTGAAGCTCGGCGGCGTGCGTCCGAACCCCGAGATCGAGCTCGTGCGGGAGGGCGTGGCCCTGTGCAAGAAGGAGGGCGTCGACTGGGTGCTCGCCGTTGGCGGCGGGTCGGTCATCGACTCGGCGAAGGCGATTGCGAACGGCGTCTGCATCGAGGAGGACGTGTGGGAG
Source organism: uncultured Coriobacteriaceae bacterium (assembly GCA_900554945.1). GTDB lineage: Bacteria > Actinomycetota > Coriobacteriia > Coriobacteriales > Eggerthellaceae > Ellagibacter. Next base: position 8,224 of record USJN01000037.1, read on the forward strand.
CTCTTCACCACGAAGCGCCCCAATGCGAACGTGCTCCCCATCGCCGTGGTCCTCACCATTCCCGCAGCGGGCAGCGAGGCGTCGAAGAACACCGTGATCAGCAACGACGCGCTCGGCATGAAGACGGGGTACGGAAACGAGCACCAGCGCCCGAAGCTTGCGTTCATGAACCCCGAGCTCACCTTCACGCTGCCCCCGTACCAGACGGCCGCGGGCATTACCGATATGTTCTGCCACCTGCTCGAGCGCTTCTTCGATGATGTGGGCGCGGTTCCCGTGACCGATAACTTGAACCTCTCGCTCATGAGGACCGTGCGCGCCGAGGCGCCGCGCGTGCTTGCGGACCCTGAGGACTACGAGGCCCGTGCGAACATCATGTGGGCAGGGATGCTCTGTCACCAGGGGCTCGCGGGCGTCGGGCGCCACGAGGACTGGGCGACGCACGGCCTCGAGCACGAGCTGTCGGCCTTCGACACCTCCATCACCCACGGTGCTGGGCTCGCGTGCCTGTTCCCCGCATGGATGGAGCACGTGCACGCCGAGAACCCCGCGCGTTTGGCCTACTATGGGCGCGAGGTGTTCGGGCTCGCCCCCACGGGCGACGTCTGCGCCGACGCGCTTTCGGCTGCTGACGAGACGCGCCAGTTCTTCGCGTCGCTCGGCATGCCGACGACTCTGACCGAGCTCGGCATCGGCGAGGATGAGATTGACAAGGCCATCGAGAAGATGATTCCCACGCTGAAGAAGAACAAAGGCGAGGTGTTCGGCAGCTTCAAGAAGCTCACGATGGAAGACGCCGAGGAGATCTACCGCTCGGCGGTGTAGCGGCCGCAGCGGCGCGCTATTTGCTGCGCATGCCTGCAAAGCGGCTCGCATTGCGAGACGAGGCGCATATAGCCGAAGGGCTGGGCGATTCCAGATTATCGGAGTCGCCCAGCCCTTTTGCTGCTACTTGTCCCCGATGAGGGAGTTCACCAAAGACGACACGATGCTGATGACGATGGAGGCGACAAACGCGCTCCCGAAGGTCGCGATGTGCAGGCCCATGCCGAACAGGCCGTCGGTGAGCCATGATGCGATGTAGAGGAGCAACGTGTTCACGATGAGGTAGAAAATGCCGAATGTGAGGAACGTGAGCGGCAGGCTCAGCGTCTGCAGGATGGGCTTCAGGCCGATGTTCACAAGCGAGAGCACGAGTGCGAACACAGCAATGATGATCCACGCGTTGTCGCCTCCGACGATGTCGATGCCGGGGACGATCCAGGCGGCGGCCGCCACGGCAACGGCGGTGGCGAGCCAGCGGGCGATGAAGTTCATGAGAGGCCTTTCTCGTTGATACGCCTGACGGCGCGATGTTTTCGGTCCATTGTACGACACGTTCGCCTTCGCGCCCGTGCGGGCCGCTCTTTTGAAACTGTCTTGTAGCGAACGCGTTACTTGGAGCTGTGCCCGAGGGGATTTTCGCTCGGTTGCTTTCAGCATGCGCGGGTTTTCTGAGAGATGGGCGCCGCTGCGGCGCTCTTGTGACACAATGAGTGGTATGGCTAATCATGAGAAACGGCGTCAAGAA
>USJN01000038.1 GCA_900554945.1 uncultured Coriobacteriaceae bacterium
GACCAGGTGTTCGTCGAACTCAAGAAGAAATACAAGGGCATCGTGTACAAACGTCGCGTCGGTTGCTCGTACGCGGCAGCGCGGGCGTACATGGGCGGCATGCCCTATGAGCAGGCATGTTGCGAGTTTCCGCTGCCCGACTCTATTCTCGCCGAAGCGTCGCTTTCGCCGCGGAGTTTGCAGATCGCGCGCGAAATCGATGCCTTCAAGGAGCGCTATATCCCGCTGCGCGCGTCGATGGTCACGATCTGCGATCGCACGGCGTATGCGCCTCTCGCGATTGGCGGGGAAGGCGAGGCGGCGGGCGTTCCCTCGACGCTGCGTATCACCTTCGACGAGAACGTCTCGTATCGCGACCTGTTCGAGGAAGCGCTCATCGCGCGGGCTTCGCACAGGCGCCCGCCCGTCGGGTTCGGCATGCCGCGCCCGCTTCTGCCTGCTGACGAGGCGATTATGGAGGTGAAGTGCGCAGGTCCCTTCCCGCCGTGGCTTGTCGACGCGCTCGACGGTTGCGAGGCGTACCCCTCGTCGTTTTCCAAATACGGCGCGGCCTATCAGGCGAGCATGCGCAAGGCGTCGTAGGGAGCGAGGCACCGTAGGGAAAGGCGATGCGGTTGCGGAAGGCGTGCGCCATATTCCGACCTTCGCCCCGCTCTGCCTCGATAGTTCTTCCTCAAGAAAGGATTTTCCATGTCGGATCTTATGTTCTCGTCGGTGTTCGGAACCGCCGACTCGCTCGTTTCGTCGGTTTCGGCGTCGAGCTTTCTTTTGTGTTCCGTCGTGTCAATCGTCCTCGGCCTCGTGATTGCCGGGGTCTACATGTTCCGCCATCGGTACTCGAAGAACTTCGTGGTTACACTGGCGCTTCTGCCGCTCATCGTGCAGATGGTGATTACCCTGGTCAACGGCAACCTTGGCGCGGGCATCGCCGTCATGGGCGTGTTCAATCTGGTGCGTTTCCGCTCCATTCCCGGCAGCGCGAAGGACATCGGCAGCGTGTTTCTGGCGATGGCGGTGGGCCTTGCCACGGGCATGGGCTTTCTCGGCCTGGCGGTTCTGTTCACCGCAATCATCGCGGTCGTGAACGTGGCGTATGTGCTCTCGCCCCTCGGCCGTCCGCGCGAAGCGGAGAAGACGCTCAAGATCATCGTCCCCGAGGACCTGGAATTCGACGGCATCTTCGACGACGTGCTCGATCGTTTCGCCGCCGAGCACGAGCTCACCGAAGTGACCACGTCGAACATGGGGAGCCTCTACACGCTGGAGTACACGCTGCGCCTTCGTGAGCCCGGCATGGAGAAACGCCTGATCGACGAGGTGCGCTGCCTTAACGGGAACTTGAAGGTGACGCTCGGGAAGTGCGAGCTCAAGCCGCAGGGGGTGTTGTAGAGATGGGAAAGCGTACGGTTGAGAAGGCGAGCGCGGGTTGCGAGAAGGGGCTCTTCGGCAACGTTCAGCCGGACAGCGAGAAGGGGCTCTTCGCCGACGCCCAGTCGCTCAAACAGTCCTCGCTGCGCTGCGGAACTCGCTTTGTGGGCGCCGCCGAAGAGCCCCGTCAGGTCGCGGCTGGCCCCTCCGGCAACGCCCAGTCGCTCAAACAGTCCTCGCTGCGCTGCGGAACTCGCTTTGTGGGCGTCGCGGAAGGGGCCCGATCGGGTCGTATGAGTCGTCTTGCCGCACTTTGCATTGCCGCTGTGCTTGCTTTCTCGCTTGCGGGGTTGAGCGGCTGCGCGGGCGCAGAGTCTTCTTCTACGGCGTCGAGCAGCACTGCCGCAACGGCCGACTCGGAGTCTTCCGCCTTTGAAGACGTTGCCGCAGCCTTCGATGTTTCAGCTCTCGATCTGGACTATTCGAAGCGCGATATGGACGCAAGCTACGATGAGGCCTCTGCTACGCGCATCACGCTTTCGGGGTCGTCTGCAAGCGTTGACGGCTCGGGTGCCACAGTCGATGGCTCGACGGTGACCATTTCATTGGAAGGAAGCTACATTATCTCAGGTGAGCTTTCGTCGGGGCAGATCGTGGTCGACGCGTCCGATGACGCGAAGGTTCAGCTGGTACTTGCGGGGGCGACTATCCACAACGAGAACGGTCCCGCAATCTATGCGAAAAACGCCGATAAATGCTTCGTGACCTTGGCCGATGGTACGCAAAACTCGCTTTCCGACGGCACCGACTACGCGCTCGAAGATGACTCCGATGAGCCGTACGCGACGCTCTTTTGCCGCTGCGACCTCACCATCAACGGCGCGGGGGCTCTCAACGTCACAGCGAATTACCGCCACGGCATCTGCTCGAAGGACGACTTGGTTGTCACGGGTGGCATGCTGAACGTGACGGCAGTCGAGGATTGCCTGCGCGGTCGCGATTGCGTGAAGATTGCTGACGGCTCGTTCAGCCTGGTGGCGGGAGGTGACGGCATCAAGTCGAACAAGGACACCAAGGCGACGCAGGGCTTCGTGAGCATTACGGGCGGCACCTTCTCAATCAATGCGGGCGACGACGCGGTGCAAGCGAAAACCTATATTGGCATCACGGGCGGAACGTTCAGTGTGACCTCGGCTGATGACGCGTTCCATTCCGACTTGCAGATGGCGATTGCGGGCGGTGACTTCACGGTGAGCGCGGGCGATGATGCCTTCCATACGGAAACCGAGCTTGCGGTCGACGACGGCACCATCGACGTGACCAGCTGCTGCGAAGGCCTCGAGGCGGAAAAAGTATACGTGAACGGCGGTGATACTTCCATCGTGGCGTCCGATGACGCGGTGAACTCAAGCGCTGCCGACCTCTCGGATAGCTCGGCCGATTACGAGGAAGCTAATGATAGTGGCGCTCCTGGCGAGGACGGTATTGCTGTCAATGGAAAAACACCAGGCGAAGGCGGGCCAGCAGCGGGTGGAAGTCCTGCGGATGGTGGCAGCTTCCAAGGCGGTGACCAGGGTGGAGCGAGGAGTGGCCAGGTTCCGCAAGGCAGTGCCCAGGGGCAGGCTCAGAACGGCGCCCCGCAAGGCGAAGCGGCCCAAGGTGACGCACTGCGGGGTGACCAAGGAGGCATGCAAGGTGAAGGCGGGCCCTCCCAGGAGGCTGGCGGCCAGGGCGATGCTCCCCAGGGCGGCCAGGGTGGCTCTCCCCAGGGTGCTGGCGATCAAGGTGGTGCCCCTGGCGCAGGTTCTTCCGATTGCCTTATCCAGATCAACGGCGGAACGCTCGTGCTCGACTCGACGGGAGATTCCATCGACAGCAACGGCAGCGTGGAGATCACGGGCGGCACGGTGCTCGTGGACGGCCCGTCGAGCGATGGTGATGGCGCGTTCGACTACGATAGCGAGGCGACCGTTTCGGGCGGTACGGTGCTCATGATCGGTTCGTCGCGCATGGCGCAGAGTTTCTCGAGCGGCACGCAGCCGTTTCTCTACACCGCGAGCGTGAGCGGCAGCGCGGGCGATGCGGTCGCGATCGTGGACGCAAACGGCAATGTGATTGCGTCGATGACAGCTACCAAACAATTCGGCATGGTGCTGGCAAGCAGCCCGAAGTTTACCGAAGGCGGGGAATATACCCTGGTGATAGGCGGGACGTTGACGAACGCAGATGCGCATGGCTATACCGATTCCGGGACCGTTACGGGCGGTAGCTCGATTTCGGCAACCGCGAGCACCACGCCTTCGGCGAGCGCAGGAGGCATGGGGTCGGGGCCTGGCGCACTCGGCGTCGCGAGGTAACCACTCCATTGCCGCTCCCTTCCCGAATTTCCAGCGGGTTGGGACGCTTGTGCAATCATCCTCCTTGCGAGTGCGCAGTAGCGCAATTTTCCGTACCTGTACTATGGTCAGGACATACGACGTCTTCGAATTGGGTATAGTGGGCGCAACAGAAGGCGCGAAGGAAAGCGAGCGAGCTCATCATGGTTGCAATGCTTCGAGACTGCATCTACGGTCAGGCCGTTGGCGATGCCCTGGGCGTGCCCTACGAGTTCATGCTTCGCGATACGTTCGAGTGTATCGGCATGGTCGGTTGCGGCACGCACAACCAGCCGCCGGGCACATGGAGCGACGACACGTCGATGGCCCTCGCGATATGCGATAGCTATCGTGAACTGGGGCGTATCGACGTCGTCGACATTCGCGAGAAGTTTCTCGCTTGGTATCGGGATGGCGCGTATTCCTGCGACGGGCTGTTCGACATCGGCAACGCTACTGCCACGGCCTTAAGGCTTGGCCACGGTCTTTCCGGCGAGCGCGATAACGGCAACGGCTCTCTCATGCGAACCGTGCCACTGGCCTTCGCCGACGCCACCGACAATGAGGTGCGGGCCGTGTCTGCCATCACGCATGCTCACGCTACGTCGACCGAGGCCTGCGTAGGGATGGTCGGCGCCGCCCGCTCCCTTATTTCGGGCAAGCAGGCGAGAGAGGTGGCCTTGGCTTATGGCGTCGATCCGGATAAGCCTCGAGGCGCCATCCGCTCAAGTGGCTACGTGCGCCATACGTTCGAAGCGGCGCTGTGGTGCCTTGCCAACACAGCGAGCTATCGCGACTGCGTGCTTCTTGCCGTCAACCTTGGCGACGATACCGACACGACGGGTGCCGTCGCCGGTGCGCTCGCCGGCATACTCTACGGGATGGACGGAATACCCGCCGAATGGCTTGAAGTCCTCAGGGGCAAAGACGTCATCGAGGGGAGCCTATTCTGAGGCCGACCTGGCAAGGTGCGCGTTTCGGGAGGGGGACATGCCAGAAATCGGGCACTCTTCATCATCGCGGGGAGCGAACGCGGGAAGTCGGGGAAGGCGACTCAGATGCCGAATTCGCCGACCTGGCCTTATGCCCGCATGCCGTTCGTGATGACCCGCCGCAGGGGTGAAGATCGCTTCCCAAGCGGCTCATGTTGATGAAAACCGCCCGATTTCTGGCAGGTTGGGGCGCTCGTGGGGTCGGCCGATCTCTGCTTCGCAGCGCGCTACCCATGCTTTCCGTGGTATGCCGGACCCGGCATCCCGCCGCGAAGACACGCGGCGAGACGGTTTAGCCCTTTAGTTGTCGTCGTCAAAACATGAGCAACTGGAGGGCTTCTTTTATGCCGTCGTACAGGGCGGCTGCAATAACTCCATTCAGCGACGACGCGTGCCAAACGGACGCTTTTCGCACCTGTACTATGGTGGGGACATGCAATCACTACGGGCTGAGTATAGTGAACCCAACAAAGGGCGCGGCGAAGAGGTAGCGAGTCATTAAGCGCTCCCCGCGCGGCAATCTCAGCGCGCGGGCCCTGGGGCCAACGCCCTCCGCAGGTGTCTCCCCGAACGTGCGGGAGAACCCCGACTTCGCCGTTTTTCTAGGGAGGGTTTGCGATGCCGGAACCGAAGAAGCGCGCCGTGAAGCGCACCGATGCGCAGCGAGCGGCGGAGAACAAGTACAAGAAGGCGAAGCAGAAGAAAATCCAGTGCAATTTCTTCCCGCCCGATTACGATTTATACGAGTTCGCGAGGAATCGCGAAGAAAGCATCTCGGCATACCTGAAGCGCCTCATCCGTGAGGACAAGGAGAGAAGCGAGAACGGTTCGCAATGAAACAGGTGCTTAATTTCCTGATTTTCATCTCGGAGCTCGTGATGCGAAAGGGATTTTCGTGAAGATCGTCAACCTTACCTGCCCAGGCTGCGGCGCTCGGCTTGAAGTCGACATGGATAGGAAAATGGCTTTCTGCAGCTATTGCGGTGCCGCCCTGCCAGTAGATGACGAGATTCAGAAAGTCCAGCTCGACGGGGCAGAGAAGGCGGGCTACGAATTCGAGAAGGGCCGTCAAAGGGCCCAAGCGGAAGCGGCGCAGGCATCTTTCCAACCTCGGCAAGCTTGCTGTCAACCAGCCTCCCAGCCAACTTTCCAGCCTCAAGTCCCTCCTCAACTTCAGCAGGCATCCTGCCAGCCAGCCCCTCAAGAGCCCCCGAAGAAGCGCAAAACGTGGTTGTGGGTTCTGGGGTGGATCTGCATTTTCCCCGTTCCGCTCACGATTATCATGCTGAACAAGGAAGACATGAGCAAAAAGGCTAGGTACGGCATCATTGCCGCAGGTTGGATTCTCTATCTGCTCATCGGGCTTGGTGGCGGTGGATCGAAGTAAGCGCCAAACGCATCCGTCCGCGCCTATGGGTCGGGTCGGCGGGCGGTATAGCCAGCTCAATCGCACTTCGTGTTTGGCGACGGAACCTTCCCCGAAAAGCGCTCTTCCGCTCTAGTCTGTTGGAGTAGAATAGCCCGTGGACGAACGGCTATTCAATCGGCGTTTTCGCTGGGAAGAGGCGGGGTTTGGCTCAGCACATCTACACATACGACTGCACATTGCGCGACGGCGAGCAGTGCGAGGGTATCTCGCTTTCTCTTGACGACAAGCTGCGCATCGTGGAGCGGCTCGACGCGTTCGGCATCGATTTCATTGAGGGCGGTTTCCCCGCGTCGAACCCGAAGGACATCGAGTTCTTCCGCCGCGTGAGGGAGATGCCGCTTGCCCATGCGCGCATCGCCGCGTTCGGGTCCACCTGCAGGAAGGGCACGCCGGCCGATCAAGATCAGGGCCTCGCCGACCTCGTCGAGTGCGGCGCTCCTGTGGCAACCATCGTGGGGAAAACATGGGATGCCCAGGTCACGCGCGCGTTGCAGACCACGCTCAAGGAAAACTTGCGCATGATCGCCGACTCGGTCGCGTATCTGAAGGCCCACGGGCTCACCGTCGTGTTCGACGCCGAGCACTTCTTCGACGGCTACAAGGCAAATCCCGACTACGCGCTCGCGTGCGTGCGCGCGGCAAGCGAGGCCGGCGCCGACTCCATCGATCTTTGCGAGACGAACGGCGGCGCGCTTCCCTTCGAGGTGGAGGAGACAGTCGGCGTCGTTGCGCGTGCGCTTCCCGACCAGCAGCTGGGCATTCACTGTCACGACGATTCCGGCTGTGCGGCGGCCAACGCGCTTTCCGCTGTCCGTGCGGGCGCGCTGCAGGTGCAGGGCACCGTCGGCGGCATCGGCGAGCGCGTGGGCAACACCGACCTGCTCACCGTCATCGCCGACATGGAGCTCAAAATGGGACTCCACTGCGTCGGCTCCGACAACCTGCGCGACCTTACGCGGACCGCCCAGTTCGTAGCCGAAACGTGCAACCTGTCCGTTCCCGCGCACCACCCTTACACGGGCGCCTCGGCATTCGCGCACAAGGGCGGTCTGCATGCGAGCGCCATCGCGCGCTTCCCGGAAGCCTACGAGCACACGAGCCCCCAAAACGTCGGCAACGCAACGCGGATGCTTGTAAGCGAACTTGCGGGCAAGGCGTCGCTTGCCGCGAAGGCCAAGAGCCTGGGAATCGATCTTTCGGGCGACGCGCGCACACTTCAAGCGATTTTGGACGATGTGAAGGCGCGCGAGGCGCACGGCTACTCCTACGAGGTGGCTGACGGATCGCTCGCGGTGCTGCTCGGCGGCACCTCGGCTTGTACGAGCCCCATTTCAGGCTGGAGAGTTTCCGCGTCATCGTGGACGATCGGGAAGACACGGGCGCTCTCGCGAAGGATGCGGCGAGCGAGGCCACGGTCAAGATCCATGTGGGCGATCGCCGGATCGTCGCCACGGGCGAGGGCACAGGCCCCGTCGGCGCACTCGACGCAGCGCTTCGCATGGCCATCACGGAGTACCTGCCCCAGGTGGCGAACATGGAGCTCACCGACTACAAGGTGCGCATCTTGGACGAGGAAGGCGCCGGCACGAGCGCTACGACGCGCGTCATCATCACGACGAGCGATAAGCGCGGCAGCTGGGGCACGGTCGGTGTGAGCGAGAACATCATCGAGGCATCGTGGAACGCGCTTGTCGATTCCATCGAGTACGGCCTCATACGAGCAGAAGGGTAGTGAAATGAGCGAGCTGAGAACCCCCGAAGTCGAGAACCTGCTGTTCGTCTTCGCCAAGCTAAACGACAACGACACAGTATTTGCCCTGCTCGAGGACTTGTTCACGATTCGCGAGATTCGCGAAACCTCGCAGCGTTTGGCTGTGGCCCGTCTGCTCTCTTCGGGCAAGCCCTATTCTGCGATCGAAGAGGCTACGGGCGCCTCGGCGACGACCATCGCCCGCGTGTCGAAGTGCCTCTCCTACGGGTCGGGCGGTTACGCCGCCGCGCTCGAGGCTCTCGGTGACAAGAAGGAATAGCCCGTAAGCTGCTCTGACGCTCGAGGCTCCCAGCGAAATAGTGCCCGCTGCCTGGCGCTCGAGGCGCCTGGCGCGCTTGCAGCGTCCGCCGAGGCGAACGGGAGCCAGGCCCTCGTAAGCCCCTAGCGTTCGGCGCGCGTGGCGAAGACTTCCAGGATGAGCTGGGCACGTGTCCCGATGAGCGTCGTGTTTTCGTCGAGGAAACGGCGTACATCGCCGAGGGGCAGTTGGAAGGGCCTTATGAGCTCGCTTTCCTCGGGTTGCGCATCGCCCGCCTTCTCCACCTGGGCAAATACAATTTGGATCGCCTCGTCGGTCAGCCCCGTCGACGAGAATCCTGCCTGGGGCAAAAGTCGGACAGGCTCATCGACGTCGGAGCGCAGGCGGTATCCTGTCTCTTCGCGCAGCTCGCGGTCGACGCATTCCCGAATACTCTCGTTAGGTTCCTTTAATCCTGCAGGGAACGCGATGCACCAGGAATTCAAGGGATAGCGGAACTCGCGGATCATGAGCAGCGTGCCTTCGCGCGTTTCGCCCACGATGCAAACGGCGTCTATGCGAGGCGCCTCGCCGCGGGCATTCGCCATAAGGCCCGCGCGGTATGCTTCCAGCTTCTTACGCGATGTGCTCTCGTACACGTAGTCGGTGCCGTCGGGCAGCTCGTAAGTGAGGATATACTTGTTGATCCATCCCTCGCTGACCTGCTCGATGTTCTTCAGTTGCGGAATGCCGCGGGTTGTTGCTGCGTCCATCTGCCCATCCTTTGCCTCGCTGTTGTTCGCGCCATGATACACCAGGCACAAGGCGAGAAAAAGAAAGCCCGCAAGGGGAGAATCCTTACGGGCTTTCGCGCTGGGCTTATCGGACGCGCCCGGCGTCAATCGGGGAAAAAAGAGAGGGAAAGGAAAATCGAGAGGGGAAAGACTACGCGATGGCGATGGTCTTCTTCTCCTCAAGCTTGGGTTGCGGCTGCGGCTTGGGGACGTCGATCACGAGCGTGCCGTTCTCGAAGCGAGCCTTGATGTCCTCTTCCTTGACATCTTCGCCCACGTAGAACGTACGGCTGCACTTGCCCTCGAAGCGCTCCTTGCGTACCCAGGTGCCCTTCTTCTCGTCGCCTTCGGAGGTCTCGGTCTTGGTCTCGGCGTTTACGGTGAGGTAGCCGTCCTTAAGCTCAGCCTGAACATCTTCCTTCTTGAATCCGGGCAGGTCGATGGTCATTTCGAAGCCGTCGTCATGCTCCTTGATGTCGGTGCGCATTAGCGTGGAAGAAGACTTCGGAGCTGGGGTGAACGGGGTGTTGAAGAAAGCATCGAACGGATCGGCCATCAGGTCATTAAAGAAATTCCTACGAGTCGGCATAAGCATGGTCATCATTGTCATCTCCTAATAACGGGGGGCGCTCTGTTTTGGGAATCGGCGGAAGCCTGCTGCCGCGGTTGTTCGCTCGCTTTTGAGGTGGGCGGCAACCTTGTCGTGCCCGCCTGCAGTGGGCTAAAGCCTTACGGCGCCTTGCCTTCGCTTCTTCTCGGCGTCCCTTCTTGGTTCGACTATTGTTATAGACTCCTCGTTAGCACTCGTCAATGAAGAGTGCTAGT
>USJN01000039.1 GCA_900554945.1 uncultured Coriobacteriaceae bacterium
GGCGGTCGCTTCAGCGTTTTGAGTTGAGGCGACAAGCTGGATGGGCAAAGTAGATTGAGCGTTGTGCGCCATGGAGATTGGAGACGCGAGGCGAGAGAGCGACACGGCGATGAGCGGACGGGTCGCGGCAAAACCTGCACACATCGAGCAAAAAATATCGGCGAAGTAGGGGAGAAAGCTCCCGCAATGGCTCTTGATGCATCGCAAATCAGGACGCGATCGAAGAACCACTCGGAAAATAACTGCTTGCTTTATCACTCTACTGTGGTAAAGTGTGAGCCGTTCGAAAGAGGTACGAGGAGAAACCGCAAGACCTCGAAACGATACAAGTAACGTGAACGCAACATCCGAGAGGCTGCAAGCGTTTACAATGAGTTGCCGCATGGCACGCGGGCAAGAGCTGATCGCAAACAACCGCGAAGCACGCAGGCGGAAGGCGCCACGTCACCGGTCCTCACCGAAGGAAAGGCGTCGCCAAGCTTGCCGCACGATGACGAAGGAGAAGGTACGACCGTGAATTACACAACGCCCTCGGGGTTTCGCGACGTCTTAGCAGATGAGGCCGCGCGCCGCGAGGAAGCCGCGTTCGACGTGCAGCAATTGCTGTCGAGAAACGGCTACGTTCCCGTGGAGACGCCCACGCTCGAGATCATGGACGTCATGAACGCCGGCGGACGCGTGCCGGGAACCCCGTTCAAGCTCTTCGACTCGCGCGGCGACCTGCTCGCGCTGCGCCCCGACGTGACGCTGCAGATCGCGCGCATGTGCGCAACGCGCCTCGCAGGGCAGCCGGGGCCTTTCCGCTTCCGCTATCAAGAACGCGTCTTCCGCGAAGCAGAAGGCCGTCCGCAAGCAGAAGCACGCGAGATGACGCAAGTGGGCGTCGAGCTCATCGGCGAGGCAGGCCCCGCCGCCGACGCCGAGGTCATCGCCTTGCTCGCCGAATCGCTCGAGCAAATCGGGGTGGGGGACTTCCGCATCTCGGTCGCCACGGTTGGCGTACTGCGCGCCCTGCTCGCAGGATGCGGCGCCGGCGAGGCGTGGAAGTCGGGCGTGCTTTCCGCCTACCACGCCAGCAACTTCGTCAAGCTCGACGAGCTCACGGGGCCGGGCGCGCAAAAGGCAGGGGTCGCTCCCGTCTTCGCGCAGGCCATCCGCGCGCTCGCGAACGTCCGCGGCGGACGAGAGGCGGTTGCGCGCGTGCGAGATCTGGTAACGCCGCTCGGCTGCCAGGACGGCCTGGCCGACCTCGAGCGCACCCTCGAGCAGCTCGACGAGAAGGGCCTGGCCGACCGCATCTTCGTCGACTTCTCGGTCATGAGCTCGTTTGACTATTACACAGGAATCGTGTTCGTCGCCTTCGCCCCCGCGCTCGGCGCGCCGCTCGGTTCGGGCGGGCGCTACGACAATACGATCGGGGCCTACGGCGAGGGTCGCCCCGCCGCTGGATTCGCGTTCTACCTCGATCAGGCGCTTGCCGCCGCCGCGACCGAGCAAGAGGCGGGCGGGCGTCCGCTGCGCATCGCCGTGCCCAAAGGCTCGCTCAACCCCGACTCCATCGCGTGCCTTGCGGCATGTGGCCTTGACACGACGGGCCTCGCCGACCCGGGGCGCCAGCTCATCATCCGCAACCCCGGCGTCGAGTACATTATCGTGCGCCCCTCCGATGCCCCGGTGTTCGTGGAGCTCGGAGCGGCCGATTGCGGCATCTGCGGGGAAGATTCCCTGCTCGAAGCGCAAACGGGCACCGTCGAGCTCGTGGACCTCAAATTCGGTGCGTGCCGCTTCATCGTGGCCGAGCCCGAGGGGGCGAACGAGCGCGTCGCCGAGCGCTATCGGACCTGCGGTTCCATCCGCGTGGCCACGAAGTACCCGCGCATCACCGAGTCCTATTACGCGAGGAAAGGCGAGCAGGTCGAAATCGTGAAGCTTCACGGCAACATCGAGCTCGGGCCGCTCACGGGCCTCTCCGAGCGCATCGTCGACATCACGGCGACGGGCCGCACGCTTCGTGAGAACAACCTGGTCATCGTTGACGAGGTGCTCTCGTCGACGGCGCGCTTCTTCGCGAACCCCTGCGCATTTCGCACCGACCCGCGCGTGGTCGAGCTCGCGGACAAGCTGCGAGCGGGCGCCGAGGCGGGACTTTGGGACGCGACGGTGATCGCCGGAAGCGACCAGCCGGGCGCAAGTGCGAACGCGACCGCAAGCGCGTAAACTTCTCGATACCAACCAAGACGTTTCAATATAAGAAGGGAACACATCATGCGTCGAGTCATTCTGAAGGAAGGCGAGCAGTTCAAAAGCTCGCAGATCAACCGCACCGGAGCGTTCAACGCGGGCGCCATCGCCGCTGCGACCTCGATCATCGAGGAGGTTCGCGAGCGCGGCGATGCGGCGTTGCGCGACTTCACCGCGAAGTTCGACGGCGTCGAGGTGAAAGACTTCCGCGTGCCGCAGGAGACGATCGATGCCGCCGCAGCCCAATGCGACGCGAAGACGGTCGCCGCGCTCGAGCATGCCGCCGTGCAGATCCGCGAGTTCCATGAGCGCCAGAAGCAACAGAGCTGGATCGCCACGCGCGAGAACGGGGCGATCGTCGGCGCGAAGGTGACGCCGCTCGAATCCGTAGGCATCTACGTTCCCGGCGGGCGCGCGCTCTATCCCTCCACCGTGCTCATGAACGCCATCCCCGCATCGGTCGCGGGCGTCGAGCGCATCGCGTGCGTGACGCCCCCGTCCAAGGACGGCTCGCTCGATTCCGCCATCCTCGCCGCCTGCAAGATCGCCGGCGTGACCGAAATCTACTCAGTCGGCGGCGCCCAAGCTGTCGGCGCGCTTGCCTACGGCACCGAGACCATCGAGCCGGTCGCCAAGATCACCGGCCCTGGCAACGCCTACGTCGCCGCCGCGAAGAAGATCGTGTCGGGCGATGTGGGAATCGACATGATCGCAGGCCCCTCTGAGGTGTGCGTCGTCGCTGATGAAACGGCAGATCCCGCGCTCGTCGCCATCGACCTTATGGCCCAGGCCGAGCACGACCCCCTGGCCGCCTGCTACCTCGTCACCTTCTCCGAGGAATACGCCGACCAGATCGAGGCTGCCATCGAGCGCCACGTGAAGCACTCCACGCGCGCGGAGATCACCATGGCGTCGCTTAACGACCACGGCCTGATCACCATCTGCCCTGACCGCAAGGCCGCGATTCAGGCGGTGAACGTGATCGCCCCCGAGCACCTCGAGCTGCATGTCGAAAACGCCATGGACCTGCTCGGATCGATCAAGAACGCAGGCGCAATCTTTTTGGGAGAGTGGACCCCGGAGGCGGTCGGCGACTATGTGGCCGGCCCCAACCACACGCTTCCCACCGGCGGCACCGCGCGCTATGCAAGCCCGCTTTCAGTCGAGGAGTTCGTGAAGAAGTCGTCCATCATCCAGTACACCCCCGAAGCGCTCGCGACCGACGCCGACTCCGTCATGACAATCGCTCGCCACGAGGGCCTGTGGGCGCACGCGATGTCCGTCGAGCTGCGCTGCAACGAGCTCGCTGGCAAACCGACCGAGGTCGATGCAGGTGAGAGCGTTGAATAGCGTGAAACAGTCCGCCCCGCAGCTCCAAGGGCTTGTGCCCTACGACCCGAAGTACCTTCCTGCGCGGGCATATCTCTCCGCGAACGAGAACCCGCGCGACGTGGAGACCGAGATCCGCCAGAAGATCATCAGCGCCATTCGCAAGGTTCCTTTGAACCGTTACCCCGATCCATTGGCCAACGATCTGCGCGACATGATCGCCGAGGCGAACGGGCTCGACCGCGACCAGGTACTTCTGGGCAACGGCGGCGACGAGCTTTTGTTCAACATCGCGCTCGCCTGGGGCGGACCGGAACGCAAGTTCTTGAACCTGCCGCCAACGTTCTCGGTGTACGCAGCCAACGCGCGCCTCACGGGCACCGAGGTCATCGACGTTCCGCGCCTTGCCGATTACTCGATCGACGAGGAGACGGTGCTTGAGCGCGTCGGACAAGGCGACATCGACTACGTCATCGTGGCCAGCCCGAACAACCCCACCGGCAAGCTCGCGAACGAGGAGTTCCTCGCAAAGCTCCTCGACGCCACCGACGCGCTTGTCCTGGTCGACGAGGCATACTTCGAGTTCTCCCGCACGACGATGCGCCCCTACCTCGCGATGCACAAGAACCTGCTCATCCTGCGCACGTTCTCGAAGGCGTTTTCGCTCGCGGGCGTCCGCATGGGCTACATCCTGGGGAATGCCGAGGTCATCCGCGAGTTTTTGAAGGTGCGCCAACCGTATTCGGTCGATGCTGTCTCGCAGGCGATCGCGCGCGAGGTGTTCTCCGAGCGCCAGAAGTTCGAGCACGGCATCATGGCGATCATCTCCGAGCGCGACCGCTTGCTCGAAGAGCTGGCGAAGGTGCCGGGCGTCACCGTGTATCCTTCGGACTCGAACTATATCCTGTTCAAACTCGAAGGCGCCGACAAGGTGTGGGAGGCCCTCTACGCGCGCGGCATCCTCGTGCGCGACTTCTCCCATGCGCCGATGCTCGAGAACTGCCTGCGCGTATCGATAGGGACCGAAGAGGAAAACAACGAGTTCCTCGCCGCATTGCGCGAAATCGTGGCGAGCAAGTAGGAAGAGATGCACATGAGCGAGCGAACCGCGCGAATTGCGCGCACAACGAAGGAAACCGACATCGAGCTGTCGATCGACCTCGACGGCACCGGCGCGACCGATATCGACACCGGCATCGGCTTTTTCGACCATATGCTCACTGCTTTCGGGCGCCATGGGCTGTTCGATCTGTCGGTGCGCGCCGAGGGCGACCTGGAGGTCGACGGCCATCACACGGTGGAAGATGTCGGCATCGTCGCAGGCCAGGCCTTCGCACGCGCGCTCGGTGACAAGCGCGGCATCAGGCGCTTCGGCTCGATCGCCCTGCCCATGGACGAGGCTCTCATCCTGGCGGCCGTCGACATCTCGGGCCGCGGTCAACTGTTCTGGGAAGCCGACGTCCCGGCCGTCATGGTGGGGACTTTCGACGCGACGCTCGCCAAGGAGTTCTTCATCGCCTTCGCGGCGAACGCTGGCGTGACGCTTCACATCCGCGAGCTCGCAGGCGAGAACACCCATCACGTGATCGAGGGCATGTTCAAGGCGGTGGCGCGCGCGATGCGCCAAGCGGTCGAGCCCGACCCGCGCATGGGCGATGCGCTGCCGACGACCAAGGGCGCCCTGTAGGAGATGCGAATGATTGCGGTAGTCGATTATCAGAAGGGCAACCTGAAGTCGGTCGAGCGCGGCCTCATCGCCGCAGGTGGCAAGGCTTTCATCACAGCCGACGCGTCCGAGATAGCCAAGGCGGACGCCATCGTCTTGCCGGGAGTCGGGGCCTTCGCGGACGCGGCGGCGACGATGTGCGAACTCGGGCAGATGGAGGTCATTCGCGAGCGTGTGCGCGCAGGCGTCCCCTTTTTGGGAATCTGCCTTGGCGAGCACCTGATGTTCGAGCATGGTGTGGAAGGCGCGCCTGAAGGCAGTCCCGCGTGCGGACTGGGGCTTTTGCCGGGCACCGTCGTCGCCATGCCGCGCTACGATGAGCAAGGCAAGGCGTTCAAAGTGCCCCATGTTGGGTGGAACACGATCGAGATGCCTGCGTGTAACGGGGGCGCTGCAATCCCTCCGTGCGGCGGAGTCGGGGGAAATGCCGTGCTCTCGTCCGGTGGAGTCGGGGGAGGTGCCGCGCGCAGTTCCGCAGCGAAGCGAGGACTGTTTGAGCACGGCGCCTTCCTCGACTCCACCCCACAGCCAGGGGGCGACTTCGCCTTCCCCGACTCCGCCACGCAACCAGGAAGCGAGCCCGCCTTCGCCTGCCCGCTCTTCGACGGCATAGCGCCTGGTGAGTACTTCTACTTCACGCATTCCTACATCGCGCCGACGGGTTCCCACACCATCGCCGAGACCACCCACAGCGTGCGGTTCACGAGCGCGATCCAGTATGGCGATCGCGCCTTCGGCGTGCAGTTCCACCCCGAGAAAAGCTCCGACGCCGGCGCGCGCGTGCTCGCGAATTTCGTGGCGATCGCTGCCCGCGGCTAAGCGCGCTCCATATTGAGAAAGGAACTCAGAGACATGTACCTTCTCCCTGCAATCGATATCCTGGAAGGCCGCGCCGTGCGCCTTGCCAAGGGGGACTATTCCCAGGTGACGGTCTATAACGACGACCCTGTTGACCAGGCACGGAAGTTCGAGGCCCAAGGTGCCACCTGGATTCACGTGGTCGACCTCGACGGCGCGCGCACAGGCGTGCCCGAAAACATCGCCATCGTCGAGCGCATCGTGCGGGAGACCTCGCTTTCCGTGGAAATCGGCGGCGGCATCCGCACGCTTGAGACCCTCGAGCGCCTCGCGGACATCGGTGCTGCGCGCATGGTGCTCGGTACCGCGCTCGTAAACGACCCCGAGCTCGCATGCGCGGCGGTGGAGCGCGTGGGGGGCGACAGGCTCACCGCCGGCATCGACGCGAAGGGCGGGGAAGTCGCCGTCTCCGGATGGATCGAGGGTTCGGGCGTCGCTGCATGCGATCTGGCCCGCGAGATGGGCAAGGCGGGCTTTAGGCACATCGTCTACACCGACATCGCGCGCGACGGCATGCAGACCGGACTCGACGTGCAGGCATATGTCCAGATGGCAGAGGCGTTCGGGCATCCCGTCATCGCAAGCGGGGGTGTGGCGAGTGTAGCCGACATCGAGCGTCTTGCACCGGTTGCAGCCTCCATCGAGGGCGTCATCACCGGGCGCGCCGTATATGAAGGAACCTTAACGGTTGAGGAAGGCGTCGCGGCCTGCGCTGCGGCCACGAAGGAGTAGGCCATGCTTGCCAAGCGAGTGATTCCCTGCATGGACGTAAAGGATGGGCGCGTCGTCAAGGGCGTGAACTTCGTGAACCTGCGCGACGCGGGCGACCCGATCGAGCTTGCGCAGCGCTATGACGAGCAGCGCGCCGACGAGGTCATATTCCTCGACATCACGGCGACGAGCGACGATCGCGCCACCACCGTCGAACTTGCGAGCCGCGCGTCCGAGCAGCTGCACCTGCCCTATTGCGTCGGCGGCGGGTTTCGAAGCGTCGCCGACATCCGCAAGATGATCGCGGCGGGCGCCGACAAGGTGTCGGTGAACTCTGCCGCTGTTGCGAACCCCGAGCTCATCACGCAGGCGGCGACCGCGTTCGGCACGCAGGCGATCCTCTGTGCGATCGACGCGAAGCAGCGCGCCGACAACCCTAACAAGTGGGAGGTCTATGTCCACGGCGGCCGCAAGGCGACGGGAATCGACGCCGTCGAGTGGGCGCAAGAGGCGGCGCGGCGCGGCGCGGGCGAGATCCTGCTCACGAGCATGGATCGCGACGGCAGCCGCGACGGGTTCGACTGCGCCCTTACGCGAGCCGTGGCGCGCGCGGTGAACATCCCCGTTATCGCGAGCGGCGGCGTCGGCAAGATCGAGCACTTCGCCGAGGGTATTTTGGAAGGCGAGGCCGACGCCGTACTTGCCGCAAGCGTGTTCCATTTCGGCGAGATGACCGTGCGCCAGGTGAAGGAGTACATGCGCTCGCAGGGCATTCCCGTGCGCTTGTAATGCGCAGCCGCCACAAGCAAGTCGTGCAAATCGAAAGGACCCTAACGAACATGACAGCGACCGACATCATCCCCGAGCTCACCTACAACGAGGCCGGCCTCATTCCCTGCATCGTGCAGGACGCAAAAACCCGCGAGGTCCTCATGATGGCGTGGATGAACGAAGAATCCGTGCGTCTCACGCTGGAGCAGCGCACAACCTGGTTCTTCTCGCGCAGCCGCCAGGAGCTCTGGCACAAGGGCGGCACGTCCGGCAACACGCAAGCGCTCATCGAGCTGCGCTACGACTGCGACGCCGACTGCCTGCTCGCATTGGTGGACCCCGCAGGCCCCGCCTGCCACACGGGCAACACCACCTGTTTCTACCGCGTGATGGGGTAGACCCCCGAAACTCGCTCGCCGCCACCCGCTTCGTTGGCGCCGCCCCTTCTCGCTGCCGTCGCACGCCCGAGGACTCGCCAGTGTGTGCGCTTCCTGCTGTTTCGCCGCGCGGCAGGCAACCTTCGGTAGAATCGATAGGTCCTATCCGAGCGCGACAAACAGCGCATCGCGCACGCACGAAAGCTCATACATGATTATCGAAATCCTGAAAGCCCTGCTCGAGGGCATTGTCGAAGGCATCACCGAATGGCTGCCCATCTCGTCGACCGGACACATGATCCTCATCGACGAGTTCGTGAAACTGCAGGTATCCGATCAGTTCCTCGCCCTGTTCCTCGTGGTCATCCAGATCGGCGCGATCCTCGCCGTCATCATCATGTACTTCCACAAGCTCAACCCCTTCAGCTTCAAGAAGACGCCGGCGCAGCGCAAAAGCACCTGGCGGCTGTGGGGCATGGTCGTCATCGGGTGCATTCCGGCGGCGGTGTTCGGCTTCGCGCTCGACGATTGGGTAAACGAGCATTTTTACAACAAGGTCTGCGTTGCCGCGATGCTCATTTTGTACGGCATCATCTTCATCGTGCTCGAACGCCGCAACCATCGTCGCTTTCAGGAGGCCCGCGCAGGACTCGCGCTTTCCGGGCCGCGCCCGCGCGGCAAACATGCCCGCGTCGACGCCCAGGCGCACGCAACAAGCGAGCAGCTCGATGCCCGCGCAGAAGAGCAGCTGTTCAAGATCACCGACGTCGACGACATTGACTGGAAGACCGCACTCAAGATCGGCCTCTTCCAGGTGCTCGCGATCATTCCGGGAACAAGCCGCTCGGGGGCCACAATCATCGGCGGCATGCTCACCGGCTGCTCGCGCACCGCGGCGGCGGAGTTCACGTTCTTCCTGGCCATCCCCGTAATGCTTGGCTGGGGCGCGGTTAAAGCCGCGAAGTTCGTGCTCGCAGGCGTCGCCATGACCACGACCGAAGTCGCCGTGCTCGTCACAGGCGTCGTGTCCGCGTTCATCATGTCGATCATCTCGATCAAGTTCCTCATGGGCTACATCAAGAAGAACGACTTCACCGCCTTCGGCATCTACCGCATTATCGTGGGCGTGCTCGTCCTTGCCTACTTCGCGTTCGAGACCATGGGCATGCTTCCGTAGAGTCACACTATGCAATCCCAGCTGAACATCCCTCGCGTCACCTACACTCCCAAACTCGCGACGTACATGCGCAAAAAGGGCTGGCGGCATATCGCCATCGGGCACGCGAGCGCATGCGGCTGCTGCGTCGACCTGTCGGAGGTGGCCACGCGGTTCGTCGACGACGCGGCGGCGGACAAGCTGCGCACGAAGGGCTGCGTCGAGCTTCATGGAGAGCTAGGAAGCGTCCTCGTGGCGCGCGGAATGGAATACGACGACGCAGTTGAGCTGGGGATTCGCAGCTTCTTCGGCGCGAAGGACATCACCGTGCGCGGCATCAGGTCGTGGAGCTTGTAGGACACCCTTAGTTGACGCAGAATGGAGCGAAACCGCTAGTTGGGGCTGCGGGACGAAGCGAAACCCTGATTGGGGCCGAGGGACAGAGCCAAAACCTGGTTGGGGGCTGCTAGATGGAGCTAAACCTCAAGTCGATGGTCAACTGAGCGAGTTGTGCGACGTTTTTTCGCTCGATGGAGCCCTTTACGACTGCCTTGAACACCATCTAAAATTAAAACACCAGGTC
>USJN01000040.1 GCA_900554945.1 uncultured Coriobacteriaceae bacterium
AGAACAACCTGCGCCTGGCGAACAACAAGGCCCAAGACCTCACCATTAAGCGTCTGACCAGGAACAATCCAACAATGAAGACGATGTTCGCGGAACTTGCCGAGGCGAAGGAAGCAAATGCGGCGGGTGATCTGGACGAAGGCTTAGAAGACGAGGCGGCTGCCGAGTAGCGTCGAGCCTGCGGCTTCTGAGGCTTTTTCGGCGGGGAAGGTGGAGCGGCTTTAGGGCTTGCATCGCCTCATTTCGTACAATTTGCTGCGTAGTACTTGGAACATATGTTCGTATCTGTTAGACTGTCCGCATGGATCACAAGGATATGACATATATGCTCTCCTCGCGGCTTGGTGGGGAACTGGTGGGCTGCGGCTCGGGCCTCGGCGCGGAGGCGGATGGTGCGGGCGACCCGCGCGCACGGGCAGCGCTTCCCGGCGATGCGGCCCCAACCCTCAATGCGGCCCAGCTTGAGGCCGTCACTACGACGGAGGGCTACGTGCGCGTCATCGCCGGCGCGGGGACGGGCAAGACGCGCGCCCTCACGGAGCGCTTCGCATACTTGGTAAACGACCTCGGCATCATGCCGGGAAACATCCTGTGCGTCACCTTCACCAACAAGGCCGCGAACGAGATGCGCCACCGCATCCGCGCGCTCACCGGCGACAACGACACGGGCTTCATCAACACCTTCCACGGCTTCTGCGTCTCGGTACTGCAAGAGGATTCGCACGCCGTTCAATACCCGAAGAGCTTTATCGTGCTCGATAACGCTGACATCGATCAGATGCTTCAAACCATCTACGACGAGCGGGGACTCACGCTGCGCGATATGACGTTCGGTTGTGCGCGCGACATGATCGAGATTATGAAGCTCAGGGATCGGCCCGATTACTACCGCGAGCTGCTTGCCATGCCGCTCGCCTCGCTGCGCGAAAAGTACGAGCAGGCAACCGACGTGCGCGACATCATCTTCTATGGCTATCTATACCAGGAGAAGAAGTGCTTCGCCTTCGACTACAACGACCTTATTGTCGTCGTGCTCTACATCTTCGATCAGCACCCCGACATTCGGCTGAAATGGCAGAAGCGCCTGGAATACGTCATGGTCGACGAGTTCCAGGACGTCGACGCGTTGCAGTACGAGCTTATGAGCGTGCTTGCTGGCTTCCATAAAAACCTGTTCGTGGTGGGCGACCCCGACCAGACTATCTACACTTGGCGCGGCGCTGACGTGCGCTTCCTTCTCGATTTCGACCAGGCGTTTCCAGGCACGCGCACCATCATGATGCTTGAGAACTACCGCTCGACCCCCGAGGTCATCGCGGTGGCGAACTCGCTTATCGAGAAGAACCGCCAACGCATCCCGAAGGACCTGCGCGCATGTCGCACCCAGCACGGGCCTACGGTATGGCATCACGCGAAAACTTCCGACGACGAGGCGAAATGGATTGCCGAAGGGGTGCGTGCACTCCATGATGGGGGCATACGCTATCGCGATATGGCGGTGCTCTACCGTGCGCACTACGCATCGCGACCGGTGGAAGAGGCGTTCTTAAAGGCCGAGATCCCGCACGCAGTGTATTCGGGCGTGCCGTTCTACGGCCGCAAGGAAATCAAGGACTCCCTTGCTTACCTGCGGCTCGTCGCGTACCAGGACGACCTTTCCTTCATGCGCGTGGCAAACGTTCCCAAACGCAATCTCGGGCAGCGCCGCATGGCGTTTCTTAAGGATTACGCCGAGGCGCACGCGTGCTCGCTTTTCCAGGCGCTCGAGCAGACGATTGAGGATGAGATATTCAAACGCACCGAGGCGAAGCAGCTCGTGGCGCTCGTACGCAAGTTCCGCGGATCGTTCGAGGGAAGGCCGGTGTCGGAGGTGCTTGCGGCTCTCATCAATGAAAGCGGCTATGAGCAGGCGCTTCGTACGGAGGGAAGCCAGGAGCGGCTCGACAACGTGGCGGAGCTCAAGCAGTCGATCTACGAGTACGAGAACAGTTGCGGGGAGGAGGTGACGCTCGAGCATTACCTTTCCCATGTGGCACTGCTCACCAATGCTGATGCGCTCGATGAAGCTCAGGACAAGGTGCGCCTCATGACCATTCATGCCGCCAAGGGCTTGGAGTTCCCGCATGTCTTTCTGTGCTCGCTTTCCGAGGGTGTGCTCCCGTCGCGCAAGACGAAAACGCTCGAGGGCATGGAAGAGGAGCGCAGGCTCGCATTTGTCGCGGTGACTCGAGCGCGGGACGGGCTCTATCTTACCGAGGCGGCTGGTTTCTCGCACGAGGGGTCGCCGCGCTATCCGTCGCGCTTCTTGCTCGATATCGATCAGCGCGCCCTGCAGTTCTCGAACAAGCCGAGCGACGAGGAGCTATCCTGCGCGCGGGCAGCGTACGCCGCAAGCGACAAATGGATGGCCGGCATGGCGGCCGACGCGCGCTTCTCGCCGGGCGACTGCGTGCTCCACAAGACGTTCGGGCGGGGCGTCATCGAACGCCTCGACGAGGAGAAGCGCGCCTATATCGTGCATTTCGACTCGCTCGACACGCCGCGCGCCATCTCGTTTCGGGCGAAGCTCGATGCGGGCGACGCCTAGGGAAACGCTGAGTGTGTAGCGAAAAGTCGGGCGGGCGCATGCCGCCGTGCGCATTTGCTACACTTCGTGGTATGGAAGAGAGCAACGTGAAAGAAACCCAAGCGGAGAAGATCGTGCGCATCAAGCGCGGTCTCGATGCTGTGCCGACCCTGCCCGGCGTGTACCTCTGGAAGGACAAGGATGGCCAGGTCATCTACGTGGGCAAGGCGAAGCAGCTGCGCGCCCGCATGCGTCAGTACGTGAACTTCCAGGATGACCGCGCGAAGATACCGCTGCTCGTCGACCAAATCGACTCGTTCGAGTACATCGTCGTCGGCAACGAGCACGAGTCGCTCGTCCTTGAAAAGAACCTGATCAACCAGTACGCCCCGTTCTTCAACGCCGACTTCAAGGACGACAAGTCCTACCCGTTCATCGCACTGACGAAAGGCGACGTGTTCCCCGCCATCAAGTACACGCGCGAGAAGCACAAGTCCGACACGCGCTACTTCGGGCCCTACACTGATTCCCGCGCGGCCCGCCGCATGGTCGACATTGCGCGGCGTGTCGTGCCCCTGTGTGCGACGTCGTGCGCCGATTGGCGGAATCTCTCGCGCCGCCTTGAGAACGACCCGCTCGCGATGATGAAATCCGACGTGCGCCCCTGCTTCGATTGCCATGTGGGCTTAGGCCCCGGCGCATGCTGCGGGCGCATCACCCCCGAGGAGTACGCCGTGAACGTGCGCCGCATCGAGCGCTTTCTCGCGGGGCAGCACCGGGAGTTCCTCGACGAGCTCTCAGCCGAGATGGCTGACGCGGCCGCCGAGCTCGACTTCGAGCGCGCCGCCCGGATCAAGGCGCGCATCGACACCATCAACTCGCTCACCGACAAGCAGCATGCGGTGTCAGCCCATAACCTGAATGCCGACGTCGTTGGCCTTTTCCGCGAGGAGACGGTCGCGGGCGCGCACGTGCTCGTCATCCGCGAGGGGCGCATCATCAACTCCAACGAGTTCGTCTTGAACCGCGGGCGCGACGTTCCCGACCAGGACCTTCTCCACAACTTCCTGTTGCGCTACTACGACACGACCGCTTCCATTCCCCACGAGGTCATCGTACGGGAGCTGCCCGAGGACGAAGAGTCGATGGAGGCGTGGCTCACCGAGAAGCTCGCGAGCGCGCACGGGGCGAAAGTGCGCTTCACAGCTCCGCAGAAGGGGGAGAAGGCGGCGCTTGTCGACATGGCGGAGACGAACGCGAAGCACACGCTCATGCGCTACAAGGTGCGCACGAACTACGAGGACAAGCGCGTGAACGATGCGCTGCTGCAGCTCGAGAGCGCGCTCGCGCTCGACGCGCCGCCTATGCGCATCGAGTGCTTCGACATCTCGACGATTCACGGGTCCTATACGGTCGCGTCGATGGTCGTGTTCACGGGCGGCAAGCCCGACAAGAACCAGTACCGCCGCTTCAAGATCAAGACGCCGCTCGACGAGGCGAACGACTTCCTGTCCATGCAGGAGGTCATGAGCCGCCGCTACGCGCCCGAACGCATGGCCGACGAGCGCTTCGGCAGCAAGCCCGACCTCATCATTCTCGACGGCGGCAAGCCGCAGCTGTCGGCGGCGCTCGAGATGTTCGAGCGGATGGGCATCGACGACATCGCGATGTGCGGTCTGGCCAAGCGCGACGAGGAGCTGTTCGTGCCCTGGCAGGACACGGGCCCGGTGGTGCTGCCCAGCGGCTCGGCGTCGCTGTACCTCGTGAAGCAGGTCCGCGACGAGGCGCACCGCTTCGCCATCACGTTCCACCGCGAGCTGCGCGGCAAGGGCATGACGGCCTCCATCCTCGACGACGTGACGGGCATGGGGCCGGTGCGCAAGAAGGCGCTGCTGAAGGCGTTCAAGTCGTTCAAGAACCTGAAGAGCGCCACGCTCGAAGAGATCAAGGAGGCGCGCGTCGTCCCCGTCGAGGTGGCCGAGGAGCTGTACCGGGTGCTGCAGCAGTATAATAGGGAGCGGAAAGACGAGCGCGTGGTGGGCGGCGAGGCCGGAGAGGCCGTCTGCCCGCCCGCAGGCGAGGGCCCGGCGGCGGTCGAATCCGCCGCGGTGGACGCGGCGGTCGAGGCTGCCGTGCAGGGCGAACGCACGCGCACGGATACGGAAGGATAGCGCTATGAGCGAAGAAACCGCAGGCAAGACGGCAGACCAGTCCGTCGATCTGCAGCATATGCCCGAGCTGGTCATCGTCACCGGCATGAGCGGCGCCGGGCGCACCGAGGCCATGCACTCGTTCGAGGATCTCGGCTACTTCTGCGTGGACAACCTGCCGTCCAGCCTGATCGGCAATCTTTTGGAGCTGACCGGCATGCCCGGCCAGCCCGACGAGAAGCGCCGCCTCGCCGTGGTGTGCGACGCGCGCAACCGCGACTTCTTCGCGAGCCTTGCCGGCGAGCTCAAGAAGTTGAAGGGCCTGGGCATCGACTACCGCATCCTGTTCTTGGACGCCGCCGACGAGAAGCTCGTCGCGCGCTACAAGTCCAGCCGACGCCGCCATCCGCTGTGCGCCGACGGCGCGTCCATCGCGCAGGGCATCGAGCGCGAGCGCGACCTTCTGTTTGAGGTGCGGGAGAACGCCCATCACGTCATCGACACCACGTCCATGCTGCCGCCGCAGCTGCGCTCGACCATCCGCGCGCTGTTCGCGCCGGGCGAGGAGCGCGCGGGCCTGTCCGTCACCGTGTACTCGTTCGGCTTCAAGCACGGAGCGCCGCTTGACGCCGACCTGGTCATGGACGTGCGCTTCCTGCCGAACCCCTACTACGAACCGCAGCTGCGCAGCCTCACGGGCCTCGATAAGCCGGTCAGCGACTTCGTGCTGTACCGCCCCGAGACCGAAGAGTTCCAGGAGAAGTGGCGCGCGCTTCTGGATTGCGTCATGCCCGGCTACGTGGCCGAGGGCAAACAGCAGCTGGCCATCGCCGTGGGATGCACGGGCGGCCAGCACCGCAGCGTCGCGCTGGCCGAGTCCACGGCGGACTACCTCAAGGCGAAGGGCTACCGCGTGAGCATCGCGCACCGCGACCTGTCGCTGGCCGAGGGCGCCGACGCCTCGGCGCGCTCCGGCGCTGCTGCAGGCCGGTAGGGGAGCGACCATGGTTGCCCGTCCGTTCTCCCACGACCCCTCGGCTACGGCGGCGTTCGCCGCACTGCGCGAATCGCAGCCCGTCGTCGCGCGCGACGAGCGCTTGCGCGTCGTCGTCATCGGCGGCGGCACCGGCGCGCCCGTG
The DNA here is from genome assembly GCA_900554945.1 of uncultured Coriobacteriaceae bacterium. Classification (GTDB taxonomy): domain Bacteria; phylum Actinomycetota; class Coriobacteriia; order Coriobacteriales; family Eggerthellaceae; genus Ellagibacter. Next base: position 5,856 of record USJN01000040.1, read on the forward strand.
TCCATACGCACGCTCCTGTCCATGGGACTGGATACGAGCGCCGTCGTCGCCATGGCCGACGACGGCGGCTCCACCGGCATCCTGCGCGAGGAAGCCGACGTCACGCCGCCGGGCGACGTGCGCAAGTGCATCGCCGCAATGGCTGCGGACCCGAACGACCCTTTGACCAAGGCGTTCAAGTACCGCTTCTCGTTCGCTCGCAACCACACGCTGGGCAACCTCATGCTGTCTGCGCTCGAGGATGCGGCCGGGTCGTTTCCCGAGGCCATCTCCATCTGCGAGCGGCTGCTGGATGCGCGGGGGCACGTGTATCCCTCCACGCTCGATCGCGTGACGCTCACGGCTCGCACGCGCGACGGCCGCTCCCTCGAGGGGCAGGCCGTGGCCTGCCATTCGCGCACGGCGCTCGAGCGGGTGGGCCTGCGCGCCGCGCACGAGGTGGTGCCCTACCAGCCGGCGCTCGAGGCTATCCGCGAGGCCGACCTCATCGTTCTGGGCCCGGGCTCGCTGTTCACGTCCATCATCCCGAACCTGCTCGTGCCCGGCGTGGTGGATGCGATCCGCGCGTCGAAGGGTTCCACGCTGTTCGTGTGCTCGCTTGCCGACATGCAGGGGGAGACCTGGGGTCTCACCGCGCGCGAGCACGTGGAGGCGCTCATGGACCACGGCACGCGCGGGCTGCTGGATTACGTGCTGGTGCATACCCCGGTCTCGCTGCGCCCCGACAGCCCGGCCACGGGCGTGTTCACCGCTGTGACGGGTGCCGACTCGGAGCACGCCTCCACTGCCGACCTCGACGATCTCGTGCTGTCCGGACGCATCCGCCCCGTGCGCGTATGCTACCAGGACGTGCAGGCCATCCAGGCGCAGGGGCCGGTGGTCATTGCGCGCAACCTCGTCGATCCCATTCATCCAACCTGGCACGATCCTGCTGCCTTGCGCGATGCGTTTGCGGGGGTGTTGAAGCTATGTCGTTCACGGCGGAGGTAAAGGACGAGCTGGCTCGCGTCCCTCCCACGTGCTCGCACTGCGAGAAGGCGACGCTGGCCGCGCTCGTGCGCATCGAAGGAACGCTGTTCTTCAGCGGCCAGGGAAAGTACCGCATCGAGATAGCAACCGACGTGCCGTCCGTGGCGCGCCTCATCATCAAGCTGCTGCACGAGCTGTACCATCTCGAGACGAACCTCACGGTGCGCCGCAGCGTGCTGCACAAGACCCCGAACTACCTCATTGAGGCTCCTTCGCAGCCCCGCCTCGCGCCGGCTCTCGTCGACATGGGGGTTCTCTCGCCCGATGGAGGCTTGGAGCTTGGCCTCAAGCCCGACCTCGTGGAGAAGCAGTGCTGCACGGCGGCCTACCTGCGCGGCGCGTTCCTAGGCAGCGGCTTCGTGTCCGACCCGCGCGGCGACTTCCACTTCGAGATCACCGTGGAGAGCGAGGACCTGGCCGGAGGCCTGGTCGACCTGCTCGACCGCAAAGGCATCCGCGCGCGCGTCATGCAGCGACGCAGCTCCTACATGGTGTACCTTAAAAGCGGCAGCGCCATCCTGGAGTTCCTCGCGTTCGCCGGCGCGCATCAGAGCGCGCTCGCCATGGAGAACGCGCGCGTCATCAAGAGCGTGCGCAACGACGTGAACCGCATGACGAACGCCGAGATCGCGAACCAGGCCAAGGCCGCGAACGCCTCGGTCGACCAGCTGTACGCCATCCGCGTGGTGCTCGAGGCGCACGGCATGGAGAACCTGCCGCCGGCGCTGCAGGACTTCATCAAGCTGCGCGTGACCTATCCTGACGCCACGCTCAAGGAGCTGGGCGAGCGCGCGAACCCGCCCTTGTCGAAGTCCGCCGTGTACCACCGCGTACGCCGCATCGAGCAGATGGCGAAGGAGGCGCAAGGCTAGGAGGCTTCAGCCGGAAGACGGAGACGCTCGGCGCAGGATGCGCTAGCTCTCGAGCGGCCCCAGGAAGAACATCGTGAACGTGGACTCGGCCACGAGCCTGCCGCGCTCGTCGACGATGGCGCAGTGCGCCACCGACGTGCTGCGGCCCTTGTGCGAGGTGTCGGCGCTCACGGTGAGGCGCTGCGGGCGTACGGCGCGGACGAAGTTCGTCGCGCAGGAGACGGCCACGTTGCTCTCGCCGTAGGCGTACGTCGCCATGCCGGCGGCGATTTCCAGCATGGTGGACACGAAGCCGCCGTGGATGCAGCCGTGGTAGTTCAGCACGTTGTCCGGCACGTCGATCTCGTAGCGCACGCTGCCCGGCGAAGAGGCGAGGATGCGGATGCCCTCGAGCTCCTTTTGCGCCGGCACGTTGCCCATCAGCTTCTCCACGGTTTCCTGCGGTACTGCTTCCATGCTGCTCCTTCGGTCGGACGTGCGTCTACGGGCACCTTACCGCAGCCGTCGGCTGTGCGACACGGACGGATCGGGCGAACTGGCCGATGCTGGGAGAAGCGCGCTGCTGTACGGCGCGCACCGGGTGCGGAGCCCCTCGGCGAGCGGTGTGAAACTTCTGTGAATGGCCTGTTCGGTTGCTTTTTTTATACGGCTGCCAGATAAGGCTTGCAGCATCTGGGCGGCTACCGCTATGATCGGGGCGTTCCTGCAATTCTTAGTGCGAGTATCTGAAAGGGGATACGCATGGCAATCAAAGTAGGCATTAACGGATTCGGTCGCATCGGCCGCCTGGCGTTCCGCGCGATGGTGAACGATCCCGAGATCGAGGTTGTGGCAGTGAACGACCTCGGCGACATTCCGACGATGGCCCACCTGCTCAAGTACGATTCCATCCACGGGCGCGCCTTCGACACGGTCGAGGTCACCGAGGACGGCTTCGTGGCCGACGGCCATGCGGTCAAGGTGCTCTCCGAGCGCGAGCCCGCCAACCTCCCCTGGGGCGAGCTGGGCGTCGACGTCGTCGTCGAGTCCACCGGCTTCTTCACCGACGGCACGAAGGCCAAGGCGCACCTTGACGCGGGCGCCAAGAAGGTCGTCATCTCCGCGCCGGCCAAGAACGAGGACATCACCATCGTCATGGGCGTGAACGACGACCAGTACGATCCCGAGAAGCACAACATCATCTCGAACGCCTCGTGCACGACGAACTGCCTGGCCCCCTTCGCGAAGGTGCTCATGGACAACTTCGGCATCAAGCGCGGCTACATGAACACGATCCACTCCTACACGAACGACCAGAAGATCCTCGACCTTCCCCATAAGGACCTGCGTCGCGCCCGCGCGGCCGCCATGTCGATGATCCCCACCACCACGGGCGCCGCCCGCGCGGTGTCGCTGGTGCTGCCCGAGCTCAAGGGCAAGCTGGACGGCTTCGCCACCCGCGTTCCCACGCCGGACGGATCGATGGTCGACCTCACCGTGGAGCTTGAGAAGGACGCCACGGCCGATGAGATCAACGCCGCGATGAAGGCCGCCGCCGAGGGCCCGCTCAAGGGCATCCTGGAGTACACCGAGGATCCGATCGTCTCCATCGACATCGTGGATAACCCGCACTCCTCCATTTTCGACAGCAAGCTGACCATGGTGCTGGGCGGCGAGGGCAACTTCGTCAAGTGCATCTCCTGGTACGACAACGAGTGGGGCTACTCGAACCGTGTGAAGGACTTGGTGAAGATCCTTCTTTAACAGCATTCCCCGAAACG
>USJN01000041.1 GCA_900554945.1 uncultured Coriobacteriaceae bacterium
TTTATCACACTATAGCGCTCGGAAAGGCGGGAAAATCGAAATCCTACCTTTTCGAACGAGATTCGTCCGCGAGCGCGCGGTCCCCTCTCTGCCGCGCGCAGGGACAGTCACGCAGCATCAAAACTTCTCGCCAAACACCAGACTGTACATTTTCCTTGCTACGGGGCCGACAAGCGCCACATTTGCGGTAAGAGCAGCGGGGAGAGTTGTCACGTACGTGAAAGCCCACAACGGCAGCAGGTCTTGCGAGATACCAACAGACAGCAGAGATGCGAAGAACGTCATGCAGGGAACCATTGCGTTGACCTTGCAAAACGGGATGATATGCGAGGCGATCCATCCAGTAGGAGACACTTCTTTCCGAACAAGCGGCATCAGCACGCGCTTCGCAACGACGTCGCCAATCGTAAGAGAGGCGACGAACGCGATCGGCCAGCGAAGAAACATTCCGGAAAGCCAGTCGAAAAGGGTGAAGTTGAACCAGGTGTGCAACGCGGTGTTGTACAGGCTCATGAGCGTTACCATGCCGCCCGTCATGAATAGCGTGAAGGTGAGCTGCTTGTGAAGTGGTCGTTTTTTCGTGGGGGCTTTTGCAACAGAAACATCACCTGTCGCATTTTTGTCAACATCGGGTGCGGAAACAGGAACAGCGGCGCCAAGGCGCACACTGCTTGAAGGCATGCTCAAGTCAGTCATGTGCGTGAATCTCTCTCTTCAGTTAGTTTGGATTTCGCTAATTAACATACCAAAGAAAAGAGTAGATTCGAGCGCTTCACAAAACAGCCGAATTCTGCGCGGCGAATGGGGGAAAGCGCGCTGTAAATGGGAGAATCCTTGCCGCTCGCCGTCGGCGGACGGCAAGGGTCTCCTTCTAGAAAAAACGACTTAAGCGGCCAAGTGTAAGCCTAGTAACGGCTGTCGAAGATACGCTTGGTCTTCTTCTCGCTACGCGGCAACTCGCCGATGGGCACACCCTTCGCCTCGGGAGTGCAGCCGATCTTCGCTTTGAAGATTGCCTCAAGCTCGCGCTCGCACTTCTCGCGGTCCTCGCCCGTGAGCGCGGTCTCGAACAGGAGCGTGATAACGTCGCGGCCGTTGATCGCCTCGATCATCATCTGGTACTCGGACGAGGTGCCCTCCGTGAAGTTGATGACCTCCTCGATCTGCGCGGGGAACATGTTGCATCCCTTCACCTTCACCATGTCGTCGGTGCGGCCGACGATGGTGTCGATACGCGGGTGATGGCTACCGTATTCGCAGGTGCAGGCGCCGGGGATGATGCGCGAAAGATCGTGCGTGCGGTAGCGGATGAGCGGGGCGCCCTGCTTGCGCAGCGTGGTGAGAACGATTTCTCCCACCTCGCCGTCGGGCAGCACTTCACCCGTCTTCGGGTCGACGATCTCCACGTACACGAAGTCTTCCCAAACATGCATGCCGTGATGAGCCTCGCAGGAGATGCCGATGCCCGGGCCGTAGATCTCGGTCAGGCCGTAGATGTCGAAGATTTCGATGCCCAGCTCGTTCGCAATACGGTGGCGCATCTTCTCGCCCCAGCGCTCGGAACCGATAACGCCCTTCTTCAGGTCGAGCTTGTCACGCAGGCCGCGCTTGGAGATTTCCTCGGCGAGCAGAAGCGCATAGCTCGACGTGCCGGTGATGACCGTGGAATGCAAGTCCTGCATCATCTTGAGCTGCTTCTCGGTGTTGCCGGGACCCATCGGGATCGCCATGGCGCCCAGGCGCTCGCAGCCAAGCTGGAAGCCGATGCCTGCGGTCCACAGGCCGTAGCCTGGGGTAATCTGGATGCGGTCGAGATTGGTGATGCCCGCAGTTCGGTAGCAGCGCTCAAACTGGATTGCCCAATCGGTCACGTCCTGGGCGGTGTAGGGGATGATGACAGGCGTGCCCGTCGTGCCCGAAGAGCTGTGGATGCGCACGACTTCCTCATCGGGAACCGCCTGAAGCCCAAGCGGATATACGCGGCGAAGGTCGTCCTTTTCCGAGAAGGGAAGCTTCTCGAAGTCCTCCTGCGTGCGCACGTCAGCAGGATCGATGTCCTTGAATTTCTCGGCGTAAAAGGGAGAACAATCCTTGATGGTGGAAAGCTTCGTGGTGATCAGCTTGAGTTGCTCGTCGGTCATTTTCATGATGGTCCTCTTCTCATGACATGGTCGCATTGTGACGCGACCGAAATGCATTGCGGCGCAGCGAATGCTGCAAAACTGAGAGGCGCTTCAAGATCGTTGCGAAAATAGCCCAGAATGCTTTAAGGCTCGCTCACGAGTCTTGAAGCTAGAGCCATCGACCAGCCAACGCGTTGCGCGCGGCTGCGGAAAAGAGGATGTCGGCTGAGTTCGTCATAAGCCCATTGTAGGCGAACGGCACGCGATTTCAAGGGCAAGGGCCGTTTTGGTCGAGGGAGGGATTGGGCCGCGAGCCCGAACAACCCTTCGAGGCTTGCGCCTATCCTCGCGCCGTACGAACTTTGCGTGACGCGTTAGCATCGTAACGCTTGCTACTTCGCGGTTGTTGCGCGCGCATTATCGAGGGCTTGCAACACTCCCATCATCCTGGCGCGCGTAAAGCTCGCCTTCGGGTCGGCCGCTTCTGCCTTGGTGACAATCCCCTGTTCGCAAGCCCAATCGAGGGCAACTTTCTCCTCTTCCTGTGAAGAAGGCTTCGAGGGGGTGCTCCACTTGGTTTCCTCATCTGAAAGCGCGAGCGCCCGCGACGCTTCGCTCGACGCATCTTCTACAAGATAGGCATAGCGCAGCATGGCCAGGCAGATTTCCTGAATGGTGATCTCGTCGTCGGCGCGGAAGTTTTTTCCCGTCGCAACTTCATCGTCCATTAGCCAACGAACCGCATCGGCGCAAAACGAATCGGCGCTGACGTCACTCGAGGGGTCGTCGAAGTAATCGTAGCGCAGGGGCAACATACCCGGGCGCCCTGCATAACGCCAGAAGAACTCGGCCGCTTCCGCACGAGTGATGCTGTTTTCGGGGCGGAACTCGTTGTTGCCGCTCGCCCCCACATGCGCCACATTGCACGAGAGTGCCCACTCGATCGCCGCGGAACTGGAAGGGTCCGCCAGCACGTCGGTATACATCTGGTCGACCGTGGCGTTTCGAACCAGAATGCGAACAGAATGCTCGACGAAGGTGAAGGCGTAGTCGGTATACAGCTCGTCGCCCGACTTTTTGGGCTGGTCGGATTCGCAATGGTCGTACACGACATCGTACGCGCGATTGCCACCGAAGTTGATTAGGTTTCCCCATGCCGTGCAGTTCGTAACCCGGAAGCCCTTCGCGCTGCGAGCCCCAACGCCACTCAGGCGATAGAGGGATTGATGCTCGAAGAAGAACCCGAACTTCGTGTTCGCCGACGATGTGCAGTTCTCGATGACCATCGACTCATCCTCCGAAAGCCCCACGCCCACGCCGAATCCCGAGGCACCGTAGGAATCCGCCGTCGCGTTCTTTCCGCAACCGATCGCCGTGCAATCGCGCATCGTGCAGTCGACGGGGTAATCGGCGCCGAAGCCCGTACCGTCGGTGTTGCGCACTTCGACACGCTCCCACGTGCAGCCGCGGAACAGCTTGAAGAAAAACCCCTTGCCCGAGGCGTTGTACCCACGAAGCGACCCCTGCGTGCTCTCGCCGTCGATGGTGAAGTCGTAGAACGAGGCGTTGTCGAGGTAGCGGCGGTCGTCGAACCCGTCGTAGTAGAACATGTCGATACCATGAGGGGCCTCGCCGGTCATAGCGTAGCGGCCGAGCGGCTTGAGAATCGTCGCGTCCTTGCCGCTTCCCCGCACCTCGACGTTATCGCGCATCTCGATAACGCAATTGCTCTCATCGGTAGCTTTCGTCCACGCAAAATAGAACGTTCCCGGACCCAGATGCACCGAGCCGCCCTTCTTCGAGGCGTCGTCAATCGCCTGCTGGAGAAGCGACGAATTTGTACGCAGCTTCCTCTTGCCCCTCCCTCAGGGGAATCACGTCGAGAAACGCAGCCGTCTGCTCGGCGTTTACTCCCTTACCCGTCTTCGAGCACGCGGTCATGACGCTGGCGGCGGCAGCCGAAGTTGCGCAAGCAAGGGAAGCGACGAACGCGCGGCGAGTGAAGGGGCGAGGCATACGATTACTCCTTGCTTTCTACCAGGTCAATCGCCGCAAGGTTCAGTTCGACGAACCGAGGTTTCACGCATGCGCAAATCGCGTCGCGCAAGTCGTCGAGCGAAAGCGGCAGATGTCCCGTTTTCAGTGCGAAGGCAAGAAGCACAGTATTGAGCGCCTTCCTGTTTCCCACCTGGGACAGCACAGCTTCGTCATCAACAAGGATGAAGCGGGCGGGCGCGTCGGCGCACCCATTGAGGCGCTTTCCCAGCGAGGCGATCGTCGTCTCGGCGAGGTACGGCTCGGACGAAAGGGCTGCCGTGATAGGCTGGATGGACGTGGTCGCGCTCACCATCACGCCGTCGGGCGCAAGGTAGGGGAGCACGCGCGCGGCCTCGGCCGGCTCGAATGCGATGATCATATCGGCGGTGCCCTTCGCAACGAGCGGGGCGATTACTTCCTCCCCATTGTCGCCCATCCGAACATGGGAGACCACGCTGCCGCCACGCTGGGCCATGCCGATCGTCTCGGCGGTACGAACCTGCCACCCCTTCGCCTGGGCCGCCTGGGCGAGAACTTTCGCGGCGAGGACCGTCCCCTGCCCGCCGACGCCGGTCAAAAGCACGTTACGCATGGGGAGCCCCCTTCTCCTCCGCGTTGCTGGGCAGCTCGATCGCCTTGAAGGGGCACACTTGAACGCAAAGGCCGCAGCCGTTGCACAGCGAGGCATCGACGAACGCCTGGCCGCGGTCTTTACTCTTCACGCCACGGCGAGTCTGGTCAAACCCCAGGCCAGGACAGCCGATTTCGGTGATGCACTTCTTGCATCCCGTGCACGTGTCGGCGTTGACGCCCACAGGCGCTTTCGGTTTCACCAGCTGAACGCAAGGGGACTCGAACAAGATGGCCGAAGGGCCCTCGAAGTCGATTGCGCGCTTCGCCGCGTCGATCGAGCCTTCCAGATCGAGCGGGTCGGCATGAACGATGCATTCCACACCGAGCGCCTGAAGCACCGCCTCGATGCTGATCGGCTTGCGATGCGGGCCCATAAGCGTCACACCAGTCCCCGGGTGGGGCTGCGACCCCGTCATGGCGGTCGTCGCGTTATCGAGCACGCAAACAGTGATGTCGTGGCCGTTGTAAACCGCGTTCGCGATGCCCGTGAGGCCGCTCGCGAAGAACGTCGAGTCGCCGACGAAGGCGAGTTGCTTCTTATCGGGCTCCACGACGGAGAATCCCTGAGCCATGGTGATTCCCGCACCCATGCACAAACACGTATCGACCGCATCGAGCGGCTTCGCGTTACCGAGCGTGTAGCATCCGATATCGCCGCAGAGCACGGCGGGGGTCTTCCCCAATGCGCGCTTCACCGCGTAGAAGCTGCCCCTGTGGGGGCACCCGGCGCACAATACCGGCGGGCGGACAGGCAAGGGCTCGTCGAAGGAAGCCGGCACTTTCAGGGACTCGCCCAAAGAATCGGAGAGGCCGAAGAAGTTGGCCAGGCGGGCAATCGCGTCGTCAACGTCGTTTTCCCCGCGATCGCGCGTGTCTCCCGTCAGTTTGCCAAGCACCTCGTAGCTCGCATGAGTGCGGCCCGCGCGCATGGCAAGATCGTCCTCGATCACATGGTCGAGCTCCTCGAAAACAATGACGCGGTCCAGGCCGCAGGTGAACTCATCGGCAGCCGCGGTGGGGAAGGGGTGCGGCGTCCCTACCTGCCAGAAGCGGTAGGGTGGCATCTGAATGCCCTGCTCCCCGCAAAGCTCCTCAAGCCGGCGAATGGCTTCGCGGACATACGACGCCGAAACGCCGCCCGCAGCAACTCCGAGGCGCGGCGGCAAGCTCGCATCGCCACCCTGCTCCTGCGGGTTAAAGCTCGCGAAGGGCTCGTCTTGCGCGTAATCCTTCGCGATGTTGACGAGGCGCTCGTTGATTTCTCCATGGCCCTCAAAGGCACGGCGGGGGAAGATGACCCAGCGGGAACTGCGCTCGAAGCCTTCTTCGGGAATCGGCTTGGCGAAGGTTTCGTCTGTCACTTCGAAAAACGTCGATGCATGGCAGATTCGCGTCGTCGGGCGAACAATGACGGGCGTCCGACACTTCTCGGAAAGGTCGAACGCGGCCTTCATCATCGCGAAGCCCTGCTCGGGCGTGGCGGGGTCGAGCACAGGGACCTTCGAGAACGCCCCGAAACGGCGGGTGTCCTGCTCCGTCTGAGAGGAGATGGGGCCCGGGTCGTCGGCAACGAAGAGCACGCAGCCGCCCTTGATTCCGACGTAGTTCAAGCTCATCAGCGCGTCGGAGGCAACATTCAGCCCAACCTGCTTGCAGGTGAACAGCGTGCGTGCGCCGCAGTACGACGCGCCGGCAAGAAGCTCGAGCGCCGCCTTCTCGTTCGTCGACCATTCCACGTGAACGCCGTGAGCTTTGCCAGCCGTATGCAGCTTCGCGACGGTCTCGATCAGCTCAGACGACGGCGTCCCGGGGTATCCCGCGACAACCCGCACCCCCGCCTCGAGGGCGGCGTGGGCGAATGCTTCGTTGCCCATCAACAGTTTCTTCGACATAGTCCCGCCTGACTCAAAAACCATTCCGCCGACCTCGCGGCCGGCGGAATTCCCCCTATTTCTTGGCTGCCTTCTTGCGGTCGACCGCGGAGAGGAGGCGCTTTCTCATGCGCACGTTCTGCGGCGTGATCTCGACGAGCTCGTCATCGGTGATGTACTCGAGCGCCTCTTCGAGCGTGAAGGTGCGCGGAGGCGTGAGCTGCACGGAGATGTCGGAAGTGGAGGAGCGCTGATTGCCCAGGTTCTTCGTCTTCGCGACGTTCACCACCATGTCACCCGGGCGAGCGCTCTCGCCGACGATCATGCCCTCATAGCACGCGTCGCCGGGAGCGACGAACAGCGTGCCGCGCTCCTGCAGCGTGCCAAGCGCGTAGGCGACCGCCTTGTCGGTGCTCATGGAAATCATCGCGCCGTTCTTGCGACCACCGATGTCGCCCGCATAGGGACCATATTCCAGGAACGTGTGGTAGAACACGCCGTCACCGTGGGTGACATTGAGGATGCGGTTCTTAAGACCCATGATGCCGCGGGTCGGAATCTTGAACTCAAGGTGCGTGACCAGGCCCGACGCGTCAAGAGATACCATCGTGCCGCCAGCGGTGCCGAAGATCTCGATAACCTTGCCCGAGTACTCTTCGGGGCACTCGACCACAGCCTGCTCGATCGGCTCGATCTTGTTGCCGTTCTCGTCCTTCTTGAACAGGACGCGCGGGCGGCCGACCTGCAGCTCGAAGCCCTCGCGGCGCATCGTCTCCATCAGGACGGAAAGATGGAGAATGCCGCGGCCGGAAACTTCGATGCCAGATTTGTCCTCGAGCTCCTCGATCTTCATCGTCACGTTGTTCTCACGCTCGAGCATGAGGCGCTCTTTGAGCTGACGGGCGCCGACGATATCGCCTTCGCGGCCGACGAGCGGAGACGTCGACGGCTCGAACACGATGGAAAGCGTCGGCGGATCGATCTCGATCGGGTCGAGGGCGATGGGGTTCTCGGGGTCGGTGTAGACGTCGCCGATGTCGGTGCGCTCGATGCCGACGACAGCTCCGATGTCGCCCGCTTCAACAACGTCGCATTCCTTGCGGCCGAGGTAGTCGAAGGTGAACAGCTGGCGAACCGTCGCGGTCGACTCGCTGCCGTCGTTCTTCACGACGAGGATGGTGTCGCCCGTGTGAATCGATCCGGAATACACGCGGCCGATGCCGATGCGTCCGACGTACTCGGAGTGATCGATCGTCACGCACTGCATGGCGAGCGGACCGTCGGGATCGACCTCAGGAGCGGGCATGTCGTCGAGAATCATGTCGAGCAGCGGGTACATGTTGTCGTTGTCATCGGCGGGGTCAAGGCGTGCGAAGCCGTTCATGGCGCTCGCGTACACCACGTGTTCCATCGCGAACTCGAGCTGCTCGTCGTTCGCGCCGAGATCCGCCATCAAGTCGAGGCAGTCGTTGTAAGCCTTCTCGGGATCGGCACCGGGGCGGTCGATCTTGTTCACGACGATCATGATCGAAAGGCCCGCCTGGATAGCATGGCGCAGCACGAAGCGCGTCTGGGGCATGGGGCCTTCGAACGCGTCGACGAGAAGCAGCGTGCCGTCAGCCATCTTGAGCACGCGCTCGACCTCGCCGCCGAAGTCGGCATGGCCCGGAGTGTCGATGACGTTGATCTTCACGCCCTTGTACTCGATGGAGATGTTCTTCGCCAGAATGGTGATGCCGCGCTCGCGCTCCTGGTCGTTAGAGTCGAGCACGCGCTCCTCGACCTTCTGATTCTCGCGGAAGGCATCGGTCGCGCGCAGAAGCTTGTCGACGAGGGTCGTCTTGCCGTGGTCGACGTGAGCGATGATGGCGATGTTGCGAATGTTCTCTTGTTTCACCTGTGTTCCTTTTTCTACAATCTACCTGCTTGTTTGCGTCTTCTCTTCGACTGTTTCACGTGAAACCCCCGAAGGGAAGACGCATCTTCTTCCTTACCCTATCTCGTCAAGACGCGCGAGGAGCTGCTTCTTCTCGGAGGCAAGCTCGTCGAGGTGATCGTTGAGGATGCTCGCAGTTTTCTGCGCGCTCACCACTTTCACGATGCCCCACACCGCGCACGCTACACCGATGCTTGCGACAACGGCGAGCACGCCGAGCTTGCGCCCGAACGCGAGCGCCACCAAAGCGCCGATGCCCGCCATCGCGAAACCGCTGCGGCGCTCGTCGAGAGCGACGTCGCGCTGCGTGAGCAGCTGTTTGCGCGCGGCGGAGATGCCCGCAAGGCGAGCGTTGATTTCCGCTTCCTCGGCAGAAGAGGCGACCGTTCCGCGAGCACGCGCGGAGGACCCCTTCCCGCTTGTCAGCACCTCATATGCTTCCTGAAGGTTTTTGAATTGCTCGGTGGCCCGCTCCTGAAGCTTTTTGTTAGAAGCGAACCGATCCGGATGCAGAATCTGAGCCGTCTCGCGGTATGCTGCCTTCACTTCCTCGGACGTGGCGTCCGCAGAAAGCCCCAGCAGGCGCAGTGCCTCGTTGCGGTTCATCTTCCTCCTTCAATCATGACGCTTCATTGTACAACGCGAGGAGTAAATAACATGAAAGCCCCTTGTAAGAAGCATATATCGGTCGGTCACCGTCAATTGCGATTTGAGTTGCAGCAAAGCCCGCAGTGTTGTGAACCCT
>USJN01000042.1 GCA_900554945.1 uncultured Coriobacteriaceae bacterium
CGCGTAAAGCAATGAAAAGAAATAATGGGCCTGACTAGCAGGAAACGATAAAAGAAAAAGAATTTGATGAGGGAAAACTGGGTAAAAGAACGCTAAGACGTTGTTGCTCAACAAAAATGAGCGGAGATCAGGTTGAGAGAATCGAACTAAGTCTAGAGATTCAGAGTTGTAAGAGACTCTCCACAATTCCTTCACATATCAAATCATGGCAGCGGACGGTAAGGTAAAAGACCGCAGGGGGCAATCGAGGTACAATAGATCAAGTTCGAACAAGCTGCCAGGAAAGGAAACAAATGGCTGCCTACGATTTTGAGGGCCATATAACCGACATCCCCGACTATCCGGAAAAGGGAGTGGTGTTCAAGGATATCACGACGCTGTTGAAAGAGCCCGAAGGGTTCCATGCCGCAATAGATGCGATCGCTGACCATTTCAAGGACGCGGGAGTTACGAAAGTAGTCGGCGCTGAGGCGCGAGGGTTCCTCATCGGGGCGCCGGTCGCGTATCGCCTTGGAGCAGGATTCGTGCCTGCGCGCAAGCCGGGCAAGCTGCCTCGTGAGGTCCGAACGGAAAGCTATGAGTTGGAGTACGGCACCGATGAGCTCCAGATGCACGTGGATGCCCTCGACGAGGACGACGTGGTGTTGATCATCGACGATTTGGTGGCTACCGGCGGCACGGCAGTCGCACAAGCGAAGCTTGTCTCGCAATACGGTTGCAAGCTGGCGGGGATGGGTTTTCTTATGGAGTTGGAATTCCTTCATCCGCGCGAGGCTATCGCGAAAGAGACCGACGTGGACGTGTTCGCGCTTGTACAGGTGAAGTAGGGAAGGGTCTTCCTCACGGTGAGCCGGGTCTTCTTATAAGATTAAGTTCAATAGGGTGCAAAAAGATAAGGCCTCGTTGAGAGGCCTTATTCATGGGCTAGAAATGATGAGGAGCCTGTACTCCTTTACGAAAGCGTGGCGTCGACCGCCATCATGACAGCTCCGCGCATCCCCGCATTTTCGAGCGCAGCGACGCCTTTGATCGTCGTGCCGCCGGGGCTGCAGACAGCGTCCTTCATGGCGCCGGGGTGCGTGCCCGTGGCGAGATGAAGCTCTGCCGTGCCGGCCATCATCTGAGCGGCGAGTCGATAAGCGGTCTGGCGCGGAAGGCCGTTCTTCACGCCGCCGTCAGCGAGTGCCTCAAGGAACATGGCAGCGAAAGCAGGGCCGCAGCCGGCAAGCGCGCTCGCGACGGAGAGCAGGTGCCCGGGAAGCACCTCGATAAGCGCGATGGGGGAGAAGAGCCCGACGAAGGTTTCCCATTCATCAACGTCGAGCGTATGCCGTTCTTCGCAGGAGATGACTCCCTTGCCGATGGCGATCGGTGTGTTGGGAATCGTGGAAAGATGTCGCGACCCCTCGCCGAGCAGGTCCTCATAGAAGTCGAACAGAAGACCGGCGGCGACGGAGATGACCGCCTTCTCGCGAAGGGCCTCGCGAACAGGGGAGAGGACCTCGCCGACAAGGTAGGGCTTCACCGAGATAACGACAAGGTCGCAGTTTTCGACCACTTCAGCAGGCGATTTGAAAGCGCGAACACCAAGGGGCTTGCAACGCTTCTTGAGCGAATCGAAATGTGCGGCGCATGCGCAGATACGGGACCCTTCTATCCCAGCGCACTCGATAAGACCCTTGGCCATGGCGCTTGCCATGTTTCCGAAACCGATGAATCCGATTCGTGCCGATTGAGCGTCCATGATACCCCTTTCAACGGGAAAGCTGAGTTTTGGTCATTGTAGCGCAGCTTGTTGGATGAGCGATTCGCGCGATATTCGAAGCAGGTGAAAGCGTCAAAATAGTTTGGCATGGCGTGAAGGAACGCATCGAACGCGGCTGCGGCTCCTCTATAATGGCTACCCAAAAAGAGAAAGGCTCACTCATGAAGTACAAAGTGCGTTTCATCAAGGATTCCGAGCGGTCGGACGTGTCGTTCGTCTTCGAGGAGACCGAGCTCGAGGCCGAAGACGAGGCTGCGGCGCGTGCTGCCTACGAGGCTGCAAAGTCGTCTGCCCCAGAAGGCGCCCTGCGCATCGATTTGGTGTGCGGCGAGGGCTACAACTGGGAAAAGGTGGCAGAAGACACCCTGTAGAAAGAGCCATCTCGCCCGGCGCACGCGATCGGGCGTCAGTTGCACGCACCGCTCACCGACGCGAAAGGCGTCCAACCGCGCTTTACACGGACTTTACAATTACAAGATGTTTCTCAGACACGCCCTCCCTAATGTGTTCATCGGCCTCGAAGGGACGGGTTGGGCTTGCGCCCTTCGAGCGGAGAGAACTCGAAGGGAGAACAAAGACACATGGATCCGGCAACTCTGGTTGTGGTGGTGCTCGTCATCGTCACGGCTCTCACGTTCGACTTCACGAACGGATTTCACGACACCGCCAATGCCATGGCGACCTCCATCGCCACAGGAGCGCTTAAGCCGAAGACTGCCGTCATCGCAGCGGGAACGCTCAATCTTATCGGTGCTTTTTTGTCTACCGAGGTGGCGAAGACCATCTCGGGCGGCATCATAAACGAGCAGCAGGTCACCATCAGCGCGGCCTTCATTTTTGCCGGATTGGTCGGCGCAATCATCTGGAACCTCATAACCTGGCTTGTCGGCCTGCCGTCGAGTTCCTCGCATGCCCTGTTCGGTGGCCTGGTCGGTGCCGTCATCGTGGGTGCAGGCGTTGAAGGCGTGAACTTTGCCGCGGTGCTCACCAAGGTGCTCATCCCCGCGCTCGTAAGCCCGGTGGTGGCGGGGCTTGCGGCGTTCTGCGCGGTGAAGCTCATTTTCTTCGTGGTGCGCAAGATGAGTGAAAGCCAGGTTGAATCGGGCTTCCGTCATGGACAGACGGTGACAGCGTGCCTCGTCGCCCTCTCACACGGCACCAACGACGCCCAAAAGACGATGGGCATCATCACGCTTACCCTAATTGCCGTGGGCTTCCAGCCGTCGGGGACGGGTCCTGAGCTGTGGGTCGTCGCCATTTGCGGGCTTGCCATCGCGCTCGGCACCTACATGGGCGGCTGGCGCGTCATCCGCACGCTTGGCAAGGGCCTGACCGAGATCTCGACGCCGCAAGGCTTCGCTGCCGAGGCGGCATCTGCTACCACGATTCTCGTCTCCTCGCACATGGGCTTCGCGCTCTCGACTACGCAGGTGTGCTCCGGATCCATCATCGGCACAGGACTTGGCAAGAAGGGCAGCAAGGTGAACTGGGGTGTTGCGGGCAAGATGCTCATTGCATGGATTGTCACCTTCCCGGCCGCCGGCATCGTAGGCGCTCTTGCCTGCGCGCTTGCGAAGACGAGCGTGTGGGGCACCGTTGCGGTCGCGTTCATCGCGTGCGCCGTCGCGTTCATCATCTGGCGCTTGTCCCGTCGCAACCCGATTAATTCCGCGAACGTCAACGAGCGAGCCGATGTGAAGGTCAACGCCAACCCGAACGCGAAGACCGTCGCCGCAGCTGCCTAGCAAGTGCCTAGCAAGGAGGAACTCGTCACATGCTGACCCAAGAAATCGCTAGTTTTATCACCGTTCTCGTTGTTGCCGTTTGTGTTGCGTGCTCGATTAGCGTACTGTATGCATCGGGGCTGCGCTTGTGGGCGCGTGCCGAGCGCACGGGTGCAAGCTTGATGCTTCTTGCGGTCGTGAATTCTGCTGAGGCGAAGAAGCTTGGCGCCGAGGCAGAGATGGTGCACACAACCGTCGAGGCGGCGCTTCACGAGAAGAAAGAAGTACTCGCGGTCGAGCATCCCGGCGTTGCCGTGGAGGCCAAGATTGTCGATGGCCCCACCGTCGATTCGATCGTGGAAGAAGCATCTAGCCACGATATGGTGGTCCTGGGGTCGCACCATGGAGCCTCGATCACCGAAACGTTCGGCGGCGCGACCGGCCTTCGCGTCTCTGTGCAGGTGAAGATTCCCACGGTCG
Source organism: uncultured Coriobacteriaceae bacterium (assembly GCA_900554945.1). Classification (GTDB taxonomy): domain Bacteria; phylum Actinomycetota; class Coriobacteriia; order Coriobacteriales; family Eggerthellaceae; genus Ellagibacter. Next base: position 3,970 of record USJN01000042.1, read on the forward strand.
TCGTGCCGTGCGACTGGGATGTGACCTGCGCCGGCAAGTCTGGCGTTGTTGTGGGCGTGGGCCCCGACAACGTGTCGGACGCGGCGGTCGCGTTCGGCGTCGGTGAGGCGATCGATTCCGCCCAGCCGCTCGAGCTGGTGAGCGCATGGGGCATCCCGGCTTGGATGTCGCGTCCCGCAGAAGGCATGGGCGGCGGCCTAGAAGAGGTTGGCCGTCAGCGTCAGGCCGAGGTCGATGAGTTCGTCGCGCGCATCACGACCGCGAACCCCGCGCTCGACGTGACGGGCCGCTCGATCGAGGGGCCTTCCCCCACGCGTGTGCTTTTGGATGCGTCGAAGGATGCGCAGCTGCTCGTTTTAGGCACGCATTCCCGTGCCGCGCTCGGCCGTGCGCTGTTCGGCTCGGTCACGCATAGCATGCTTTTGAACCTGGCCACGCCGACGGTCGTCGTGCCGAAGGCCTAAGGCTTAAGACAGCGCCCGCGCGCGAGCTGATTTCGCACTGGCAAAGCCCGCAATCGCAGTTCATCGCTGCCGGTTGCGGGCCTTTTTACGTGAAAATGCGCACGTGTAGCGTGCCCGTAACACACGCGTATGCGAAGTGTAGGATAATAAGGCTCGCAACCATAAACCACAAGCTGGAAATCACGAGGCTGGCCGCGAGGCCCGGGTGAGATAGAGGGGTTTCTATGATCAAGCTTTACGATGGCGGAGTGTTCCTGCGCGAAGGAACCGAGATCGTTCCCGAAGCAGAAGCGGCGGTGCGCGGCGTCTCGAAGACGCCCGACGAGGCGCGGCGGGAGACGATTGCATACTCGATTTTGCAAGCGCACAACACCTCGGGCGACCCGAGCGCTCTCAAGATCCGCTTCGACGCGATGGCCAGCCACGACATCACGTTTGTCGGCATCATCCAGACCGCGCGCGCATCGGGCATGACGGAATTCCCCTTGCCCTACGTGCTCACCAACTGCCACAACTCCCTGTGCGCCGTGGGCGGCACCATCAACGAGGACGACCACGTCTTCGGCCTTTCGGCCGCGAAGAAGTACGGCGGCATCTTCGTGCCCCCGCATATCGCGGTGATCCATTCGTTCATGCGCGAGAACTTCGCCGGCTGCGGGAAGATGATCTTAGGCTCCGACTCGCATACGCGCTATGGCGCCCTCGGCACGATGGCTATCGGAGAAGGCGGCGGCGAGCTGGCGAAACAGCTGCTGCGCGACACCTACGACGTGGCATACCCTGGCGTTGTGGCGATTTATTTGGAAGGCGCCCCGCGCCCTGGCGTCGGCCCGCACGACGTGGCGCTCGCCATCATCCGCGAGGTGTTCGCAAAGGGATATGTGAAGAACAAGGTGATGGAGTTCGTGGGCCCGGGCATCGCGTCCATGACGACCGATTTCCGCAACGGCATCGACGTCATGACCACCGAGACCACGTGCCTGTCCTCTATTTGGGCCACCGACGAGGACACCCATGCGTTCCTCGCAGCTCACGGGCGCGGCGAGGAATACAAGCAGCTCGCCCCGGGAGACGTGGCATACTACGATGGCTGCGTGCACGTGAACCTTTCCGAAATCCTTCCCATGATCGCGCTGCCGTTCCACCCGTCGAACGGCTACACGATCGCCGAGCTCAACGAGAACCTCGAGGACATCCTGCATGAGGTTGAGGTCGAAGCGGCGCGCATCGGCGGCGATAAGGTCAACTTCAGCCTGCTCGACAAAATCGAGGGCGGGCGCCTGCGCGTGCAGCAGGGCGTCATCGCCGGCTGCTCGGGTGGCAACTACGACTCCGTCGTCCAGGCGGCCCGCGCGCTCAAGGGCGCCAACATCGGCTGCGGCGAGTTCTCGCTGGCGGTTTATCCCACAAGCCAGCCGGTCGCGCTCGAGCTGACGCGCCGCGGCTACATCTACGACCTCATGGAGGCGGGCGCCATCGTGCGCACCGCGTTCTGCGGCCCGTGCTTCGGCGCCGGCGACACGCCTGCGAACAACGGGCTTTCCATCCGTCACACCACGCGCAACTTCCCCAACCGCGAGGGCTCCAAGCCCGGTAACGGCCAGCTCTCGGCGGTCGCGCTCATGGACGCGCGCTCCATCGCGGCGACGGCGGCGGCGGGCGGTATCCTGACCCCCGCGACCGACCTTCCCGACGAGACGTGGGACGAGGCCTGCGAGTACACCTTCGACAGCGCGCCCTACGACAAGCGTGTGTACTGGGGATTCGGTAAGGCAAAGCCCGAAAGCGAACTTGTCGAGGGACCGAACATCAAGCCGTGGCCCGCGATGGAGCCGCTCGGGGAGAACATCCTTTTGAAGGTGTGCTCGAAGATCATGGACCCGGTGACCACCACCGACGAACTCATTCCTTCCGGCGAGACGAGCTCATTCCGCTCGAACCCGCTCGGCCTGGCCGAGTTCACGCTCTCGCGCCGCGACCCCGAGTACGTGGGGCGCTCCAAGTGTGTCGATGCGGTGGAGAAGCGCCGCGTGGCGGGGGAGAGCCTCATCGAGGCCGATCCCGAGCTCGCCGTTGTGTTCGCGGCGCTCAACGGAGCGGGCGTGGACGCCGATGCATCCCGCGTGGAGTACGGCAGCATGATCTACGCGAAGAAGCCTGGCGACGGAAGCGCCCGCGAACAGGCGGCGAGCTGCCAGCGCGTGATCGGCGGGCTTGCGAATATCGTTGAGGAATACGCCACCAAGCGTTACCGCTCGAACGTGATGAACTGGGGCATGGTGCCCTTCCAGCTTGAGGGCGAGCCGCCGTTCGAGGTGGGCGACTACGTGTACGTTCCGGGCATCCGCGAGGCGATCGGCGGCGATTTGTCCGACATCACTGCGTGGGTTGTGCATGCGGGCGAGGCGCGCGAGATCTCGCTTTACGTGGCGGATATGACCGAAGAAGAGCGCGCCATCGTGCGTGCCGGCTGCCTTATCAACTATAATCGTGCACGTCGCGAAAAAGAGTAGGGCTTCGTGCGGGCGGTTTCGCTCGCCATTGGCCATAGTTGCGCGGCGGGAAGCCGCGTGATGGAAAGAACATCGAACACGGGGCATAGCTGAGAAGCGGCCCCGTGTTTTCGGTTGGAAAGGGTTTTCATGGAACGAGAGAGGTTTGGTTCGCGCCTGGGGTTCATCCTGGTGAGCGCGGGCTGCGCCATCGGCTTGGGGAACGTATGGCGATTCCCCTATATCACCGGCGAGTACGGCGGTGCGGCGTTCGTCGTGCTGTACCTGATATTCCTCGTGATATTCGCGCTGCCGGTGCTCGTGATGGAATTCGCCGCGGGCCGCGCAAGCCAGCGCTCGATAGCGCGCAGCTACGATGAGCTCGAGCCCGAGGGCGGGAAGTGGCATCGCTTCAAGTGGGTCGGCCTTGCGGGCAACTACCTGCTCATGATGTTCTACACGGTGGTGGCGGGCTGGATGCTCGCCTTCATGGTGAAAAGCGCGATGGGCGAGTTCAACGGCGCGAGCACCGAGCACGTCGCAAGCGTGTTCGGGCAGCTTCTCGCTGACCCCGTTCAGATGACGATTTACATGCTGATCATCGTGGCGATCGGCGTGATCACGACACGCGCGGGCGTGAAAAACGGCGTCGAGCGCGTGACGAAGGTGATGATGGTTGCGCTGTTCGTCGTGCTCGTGGCGTTGTGCGTGCGCGCGGTGACGCTGCCGGGCGCTGAGGAGGGCCTCGAGTTCTACCTGATGCCCGACTTCGGGAAGCTCTTTGCGGGCAACACGCCCGCCGAGCAGTGGGCGACGTTCGGCGATGCGGTGTATGCAGCCCTTGGCCAGGCGTTCTTCACCGTGTCGGTGGGAATGGGCTCGATGGCGATCTTCGGCAGCTACATCGGCAAGGACCGCCGCCTCACAGGCGAGGCCGTGCGCGTGGGCGTACTCGACACGCTGGTTGCGCTCATGGCGGGGCTCGTCATCTTCCCGTCGTGCTTCGCCTTCGGCGTGGAGCCGGCTTCGGGGCCGTCGCTTGTGTTCATCACGCTGCCCATCGTGTTCAACGCGATGCCTCTGGGGCAGCTGTGGGGCACGCTGTTCTTCCTGTTCATGAGCTTTGCTGCGCTGTCGACGGTGATCGCCGTGTTCGAGACGATCATGGCGTTCTCCATGGACCAGTGGGGCGTGCGCCGCGAGAAGGCGTGCCTCGTGAACGGCGCGCTCATCGCGCTTCTGAGCATCCCGTGCGTGCTCGGGTTCAACGTGCTCTCGGGTGTTGCCATCCCGGGCATCGGTGACATCCAGTCGATCGAGGACTTCCTCGTGTCGAACAACATCCTGCCTTTGGGCGGCCTGTTCCTCGTGATGTTCGTGACGAGCAAGCGCGGGTGGGGATGGAAGAACTTCCTCGCCGAGGCGGACACGGGCGAGGGTCTGCGCTTTCCCGCCTGGTCGTATCGCTACATGAAGTACGTGCTGCCTGTGGGGATCGTTATCATCTTCGTGCTGGGGTATGCGCCCATCGTGAGCACATGGCTGGGGATTTCGTAGCGATATATCTTTCCGCCAGAGTGCCCTGTGCCAGGTTTGGATGAGGTCTTGCGACCTGCTCTCAAGCCACCTGCGATGACTTTTCGCGGTCGCAGCTGGTGGCTTGTGCGCAAAAGAGGGCGAAACCGGAACGAGGGGACGGTAGAGCTGGAGCTATCGAGTGGGAGTAGGAATAGAGCATTTGTTCGTTTTTTTTCATACGATTTCTAGCGGTTCCGATGGTGACCGATGACGACATTTCAGAACGTCCGCACCTGCAAACCGCATGATTCCGAAATCAGATAGAAACTCACAAGGCTCCTCGAAAGAATCGAGGAGCCTTTTCGTTTCCGCAGGTAGACGCATGGTCGGTTGTCACCCCATGGCAAACGGGCATGGGTCGAACGAGCCTGAAACGACTCGAACGGAACCGAAGGGAACCGACGCGAACCGAAGAACCTGCAAGCCGACGAGAGGCAATGATGGCGGGAGGCTTGCAGGTGCCGCCGAAAATCGACGAAACTCAAACGAAACTCACCCGGAAAAACGAAACTCAAGAATGACGGATGCCCCTGGCGGAGAGCCTGGAAGCGTCATTCTCGCAAACTCACGAAGACGGTCGGATTTCGCTATTACTCCTCCCGAGTAGCAGCAGAGGGCTTGCGGGCCAAACTACCAATCCCTGGAAGTGGGCAAGCGCAACCCTTCGAGATCGTCCCTGAATTCTTCGAGCATGCGCTTGAGGATGGGAATCGCTTTCAGCTCGCGGGTGGCTTGGTCCTTCGCCTCCTGGGGATAGTCCTCGGGAAGTCGCTCTGCGCCGTACGGGTCGGGGGCCTCTGACATCTCCTCCTCGAATTCGGAATGACGTTCGCGAA
>USJN01000043.1 GCA_900554945.1 uncultured Coriobacteriaceae bacterium
GCTATCGCCCGGACAGAACGTCACGCCCGCCTCAAGCGCGTCGGCGAGCATGCTGCCCGTGTCCACGTACTTCGGCAACGTAACCCACAAGAAGAAGCCACCCTCCGGGTGCGTCCAGGATGCCTCGGGCGGGAAATATTCCTCGAGCGCGGCGAGCATGGCATCGCGGCGCTCGCCATAGGTCTTGATGAACTTCTGCAGCGTGCGCTGCCACGGCGTGTCCGTGAAGTAGTGCTCAACCACGACCTGGTCAAACGTCGAGCCGCACAAATCGGCGCCCTGCTTCACCAGGCTGATGCGAGCGAGCACGTCAACAGGCGCGCAAATCCAGCCGATGCGAAGGCCCGGCGCGAAGATCTTCGAGATGGTGCCCAGATAGATGACGCGATCGTCCTGCGCCTTCAGCGGGACCATGTGCCCGCCTTCGTAGCGCAAACGGCCGTAGGGGTCGTCCTCGATGATCATGAAGTCGTACTCGTGAGAAAGCTCGATGAGGCGCTTGCGGCGCTCGCCCGTCATGGTGACGCCGCCGGGGTTCTGGAAGTTGGGAATGGTGTAGAGCATCTTCAGGCGCTTGTTGCCCTTGCCGATGCGCTTGAGCTCCTCTTCCAGCAGATCCATGCGCATGCCCTCGTCGTCGAAAGGCACGGAGTGAATCTCGGGCTCGTAGGCGTTGAACGCGGAAAGCGCCGTTAAGTAGGTAGGGCCTTCCACCAAGACGATGTCACCCTTGTCGAGAAACGTCTCGCCGAGCAGGTTCAATGCCTGCTGGGCGCCGGACGTGAGCAGCATCTCCTCGGGCTTCACGCGGACGCCGATGTCGCGCATGATGTCGCAAAGCGCCTGACGGGTTTCCAGTCGGCCGTTCGTCGAGCCGTATTGCAGGGCAACGGCGCGCTCGTCGGTGATGGCGGCGTGCACCGCCTTTTGGATGGCGCGCTGCGGGAGAAGCGACACGTCGGGCATGCCACCTGAAAGCGAGATGATGTCCGGGCGAACCGCCGCGGCGAAAAGGTCGCGCACGGCGCTCGAGCGCAAATTCCTCACACGATCGGCGATTTTGTCGCTCGTTTGGTCGAATTTCATGTGTGCCGTAGTCATGATGCTTAGAGTACCACCGCCTCGTTAATCGCGCAGAGGGCATCCTTAAAAGCACGCAGGGCCACCAAATCGTCCGTGAAATTCACTTCCACGCGCGCGAGGCCTCGCTGCTCGTCGAGCCACTGCGTCGTTCCGACGTACGTAAAACTTTGTGACAGAGTACCGCTTTTCTCGGCCACCACCTGCAAATCGATGACGAGGTGCTCAAGCAAGTGGGGCAACGGCGTATGATCGATCACTGCGCCGAAAGTGGGGCCCTCGTCGTTCACACACGCATGGTGCACCAGGTTGGGAAATCGCGCGCAGATTCGCGCGGCGAGCTCGGGCGTCGTTGTGCGGAATCCGGCGGCGACGTCGATGTTCGCCTCGATTCGCCGTGGGCGCACACAGATGCGCGAGGCGCGGATGACTTCCATCACGCGCCCTGGGATGCGACCGGTTGGGATGCGGTGCCCCGGGATGCGGCCTGGGACGCAGCCGCCCCAGACGCGCCCTCCGACGATAAGTCCTGTGGCGTGCGGGTGAGGACCATGGTCGAATCGCCCGAAAGCTCGGGGCTCGCCTGTTCTCCCTGGATGGCGCGGCCGAGGGCGGCGATTGTCCAAGAGATGTCCTCAGAGAGCGAATTTCCCCAGGTAGTTTCCCCATCACGCAAGGCAAGCGTCTGCCTGTCGAGCGAGAAGCGATAGCGTGCCTCGCCTTTCATGTTGCCGAAAGAAAGCGAAAGCGTCTTCGCACCCTCGTCAATCGCGTAGGAATACGTGACGTCGTCAGCGAGCTTGACTCCGTCGGCCGTGACGTCGACCATCTTCTGCGTGCCAGCGATGTACCACGTGCCTTGGATATCCTGCGCGTCGTTCGCAAACGTCCAGCGCCAACAAGAGAAGGCGACGACGACGGCCACCACAACAAGAACCACGGCACCAGCGACGACAAAAGGCCACTTCCTGCGCTTTTTCGCGGAAGAAGGGCGGGAGGCGCCCCCGCGATCACGCGACGATGCGCCCCCCGTGTGCGCAGACGAGCGAGCGCCCGCGCGTTGTTGATTGCGAGAATCCACGCTCGTTATTCCACCGGCTTGATGACGTCGGTGCCCATGTAGGGAACAAGAACGTCAGGTACCTTGATGGTGCCGTCGGCCTGCTGGTAGTTCTCCATGATGGCGGCCATGGTGCGGCCCGCAGGCAAGCCGGAGCCGTTGAGCGTGTGCAGGTAGCGCGAGCCCTTGAAGTTCGCCGGGTCGCGATACTTGATGTTGGCGCGGCGAGCCTGGAAGTCACCGCAGTTCGAGCAACTGGAGATTTCCTTGTAGCCGTTGTAGCTGGGCAGCCACACCTCGACGTCGTAGGTCTGACGCGAGGAGAAGCCCAGGTCGCCCGTGCACAGCGAGATGACGCGGTACGGAAGGCCGAGCTGCTGGAGCAGGTATTCCGCCTCGGCGGTCATGCTCTCGAGCTGGTTGTCGGAATCCTCCGGCGTGGCGAACTTCACCATTTCCACCTTGTCGAACTCGTGCTGGCGGATGATGCCGCGCGTATCGCGGCCCGCCGAGCCCGCCTCTTCGCGGAAGCACGGGGTGAACGCGGTGTACCAGCGCGGCAGCGTGTCGGCGTCGAGCACCTCGCCCGCGTGCAGGTTCGTGAGCGTGACCTCGGCGGTCGGGATGAGGAACATGTCGCCCGACACGTGATAGGCGTCGTCTTCGAACTTGGGCAGCTGGCCGGTGCCCACCATGGTCTCGCGCTTCACGACCACGGGCGGCCACCATTCCTTGAAACCGCGGGAGGTATGCGTGTCGAGGAAGTAGTTGATAAGCGCGCGCTCGAGGCGCGCACCCGCACCGCCGAGCACGGTGAAGCGGCTGCCGGAGATCTTGTTGCCGCGCTCGAAATCGAGGATATCGAGGTCGGTGCCGAGGTCCCAGTGGGGCTTGGGCTCGAAGCCCTCTGCCGCGAAATCACGCGGGGTGCCCCAGCGACGGCGCTCGGGGTTTTCGGTCTCGTCCTTGCCGACGGGCGTCGCGGCGCAGGGGATGTTGGGCACGTGCAGCATGAGGTCATGCAGCTCGGCATCGATGGCCTCGCGCTTCGCGGAGATCTCGTCGAGCTCCTCGTTGATGGCGCGGACGCGCTCCTTGGCGGTCTCGGCCTCGTCCTTTTTGCCCTCGCGCATCATCTCGCCGATGGACTTCGACGCGGCGTTGCGCTCCTGCTGAAGCGCCTCTTCCTTCACGATGGCGGCGCGGCGGTTCTCGTCAAGGCTTGAGAAGCGCTCCGCATCCCATGAAGCGTTGCGGTTCTTCATCGCCTCGGCGACTGCTTCTTGGTTTTCGCGGACGTACTTGATGTCTAACATGAGACGCGCTCCTTCTTGCCTTCGGGCCGTCGCTGCGCACACCTCGCGCGCAGCCTTGTTTTACACGGTCGAACCAGTATAGCGCAGCGAAAACTCCACGGGGCCACATGCCCAAGCCTTCACGCGAAACGAAGACGTGAGCGGAGCGAAACGTCCGTTGTTTTGTTCAATATACTGGACAAATTTCCCTGCATTTTGTTCAGCATATTGGACAAATCAGCGCCGCCTTACACGCTCTCGCATCTCGAGAGTATTGGAGCAAAAAGCCCAGCGAGGGGCGCTCGCTACCCAGACCTTCCCCGAACGTGGAATCTTCGCGCGAGGCGTGCGCGGTATACTGGTTCACGTTATGCTTATGCGGTTGCGACAACGAGCCGCAACGCGCCACCTCCGAAGAAGCAACGAGGCCAACATGGATATTACCGAGCTGTACCATTTTCTTTTCGAGACACCTGAAGGTGTCGGATGCCTGGTCGGCATCTGCCTGGTGCTGAGCCTGATCGTCTGCGTGATCATGGAGCGCCGCACGCGCAAACGTTTCGCGGACCGCCCGAAGGGCGAGGACGATTGGTCGATCTTCGACGATGACGACGAGGACGAGGAAAAGGAAGACTAGCATCATGACAAGCGCGAACGACCTGCATCTCTACGAGCGCCACGGCGACTACATCCCGCGCGTCGCTGCCGTCCACGATCTGTGCGGGTACGGGAAATGCTCGCTCGGCGTGGCGATTCCCGTGCTTTCCGCCGCAGGTTGCGACGTGTGCCCCGTGCCGACAGGGCTGTTCTCCAGCCACACCGCCTTCCCCGGCTGGTACATGCACGACACGACGAGCATCATGAAAGATTACACGAACGCGTGGAAGGGCATCGGAGTCGAGATCGATGCCGTGTACTCCGGCTTTCTGGGCGCGCCCGAGCAGGTCGATCGCATTCGCGATTTGTACGAGACCTACCCCAACGCGCTGCGCGTGGTCGACCCCGTCATGGCCGATCACGGCAAGGTCTACCCCACCTACACGCCCGAACTGTGCGACGCAATGGCCGAACTTGCCGCCGGCGCCGACATCCTCACGCCGAACCTCACCGAGGCCGCCATCATCTTAGGCGAGCCCATCGGCGACGACTGGTGCGGCACCGACATCTCCGACGCGGAGGCGGAGCGCATGATCGACGCGCTCGTGGCGAAGGGCGCCAAGCACGTGGTGCTCAAGGGCATCCAGCGCGAGGGCGAGAGCGTCATCTGCAACTTCGTGGGCGGCGTGGACTGCGACATGTTCGAGGCCGCGAACGAGTACTTGCCCTACATGCTGCACGGCACGGGAGACTTGTACTGCTCCTGCCTGATGGCGGCCGTCATGGCTGGTCGCAGCCTACGCGACGCGGTCGTGTTCGCGGGCGACTTCACGCACGACGCGATGATCGTGTCGGCCAAGCAGCCCGATTTCAAGAACCGCGGCGTGAGCTTCGAGCCGCTTCTGGGGAAGGTCGCCCAGCTTTTAGGGTAAACGCCTCGCGCATCACCGGTTACACGCTGGCCCGCCTCGTATGAGTGAGCGCCTGCTTCTCGTTTTGGGAAGGGCGCAGTTCACGCGCGAGACGGGCTTTCTGTTTTGGGCGTGCTGCGGGAAGGCCGCTACCTGGTGAGAGAGCTTTTTCGCCCGAAGCGAGCGGCCTACTGCCTGATTTTGTCGGGAATGCCCAGGGCGGCAAGTACGACGCCCACAAGTCCGGGCACGATCGAGCCGATGAGCGCCATCGTGCTCGGCGGCGTCCACGACGCGGGGTTCGCCGCCCACGCGGCAGCGCAGACGCCCAATACGAGGACAATGGCCCCCACGAGCGCAGCCGCGACATCGACCTTGCGCGACATCCCCCAGCGGGAAAGCGCGCTCATCGCCGCCGCAGCGATAACCCAGCTCGCGAACACGCACCACGTGCCCGGCTTCAGCAGCATGCCGCCAAGGCGCGACTGTGTCTGTGCACCGATCCCCGTACTCGAAAGCACCGCCGACGCTACCGCATCGGGGTCGGCAACGGCGTTGCTTCCCGCCGATACCGCACCTGACATCGTTGCGTAATCCCAGTACATCGGCGCGTTCCAGTCAATCATGCCCGACGTGCCCAAGCTGCCGAGTGCAAGCGCGCAAAGCCCGGCGAACGCCGCCGTTGCCGCCGCGCGGGCAACCGAGACGATGAGGCTGCCCGCAACAACCGGCGAGAGCGGCGCGAAACCGACCGCCCCCGAAAGCGGGCCCAAAAAGGCTGCGACTGCAGGCGCATCGGAGCCGCGCGCGACAAACCACCACCAGGCAACAGTGCCGAGGAAGAGAAGGATCCCCGGCGCGTAGGCGCCGTTCGCCGTGAGGGACACCCCCAAGATGGCGAACGCCGAGAGCGCTCCCACATGGGGTTTTATCGCCGCGAGCACACACACCGCCGCAAGCAGGCCCCAAAACACCGGGTTCGAAAACACGCCAGGGCCGAAGGCGGGGAAGTTTACGAGCGCGACAGCGCTCACCAAGGCTGCCGCGGCGACGGACACCACGCGCGCAACCACTGCCATCACGCGGGGCGTCAAGTGCTCTGCGAAGGGGACGCGCGGCGCGGCGGGCGCAGGTTCCCCTTCGCCGTCCTCGTCTTCCCCTTCTTCATCAACACCGTTGACCAGGCGCGATAGTTCCGCTTTGCCCGCCTTCACATCGCCCAAGTAGGGCATGAGCTCCTCGTCGAATTCCCGCACCGTGGCGTATCGCTCCGCTGGGTCGGGGTCGAGCGCATAGAACATCACATCGTCGATGCCCTCTTCCACGTCGTCCCAGCACAGCGAGGGAAGCACGAGCTCGGCGTTTTCTATCGCCGCCGCGGCGCGAGGCAGGTCGCGCGCGAAAAAGGGATTGTCACCCACGAGCATCTCGTAGGTCAGGCTCGCAAGCGCCCATTCATCGCAGCGGACGTCGAGCGCCTCGGAGCGCATCTGCTCGGGCGGCATGTAGCCGATCGTGCCGCCGCCTGTACGCCCCGTGCCGTTGGCATCGGCGAGGGTCGCCAAGCCGAAGTCAGTCACCTTCACCTCACCCTGGCGGTTGATCAGCACATTCGCAGGCTTGATATCGAGATGCAGCACGTTGTGGGAATGCGCGACCTCAAGCGCATGCGCGATGCTCGAGAACACGTGCGCAACCACGTCGAGCGTGAGGTCGCCGTCGTGCTCGCGCAAGAACCGCTCGAGCGTCGTCCCTTCCACGTACTCCATGATGAGGTACGCCATGGAGTCTTTGACCTCGAAGTTGTACACCGTGACGATGTTCGCATCGCTGAACTGGGCAATCGCCCGAGCTTCCGCGAGACCGGGGATGTCGGAAGCGAATTCGTCGGGAGAGCAGAAATCTTCGGGACCTTCGGGATTTTCGAAGCCGCCAGGGCCGACGGGAGCACGGTCCGACCCGAGGCCCGAAGCGAGATCCTCCGGCAGCGCCGCAAGCGCGGAGGACATTGCCTCCCCCAGATCTTCGGGGACGTCCTCCCAAGGGGGAATGTCCTCAAGGCGAACAACCTGCGTTGGTGCCGATGGCGCGGCCTCACCTTCGGCCCGCGCATGACGTGCCGCCTTCGGCAGCTCGGCGGGCGCGACCCGGCTTAAGGAGTCAGGCGACGCCTTCGGCAGCTCGATGCACTTGATGGCGACCTTGCGGCGCATCTGCGTATCCCATGCGACCTGCACCGTCGCGAAGCCACCCGCGCCGGCTTCCGACATCGGGCGATAACGATCGAGTATGAGCTGTTTGCCTGCCATGTGACTCCGAGTCCGCTTAAGCTGAGTTTGCTATCGAGAAGTATAGCCAAGCCGAGCCCGCGCGTCCCCTTCGAAAGCGAGATGCGACAGCGCACCGCCCTGAACACCAAGACGACACGAATGCGCGAACGCACCTCGCTGCGTTGGAAACCGCCTCGCCCCGCTACGGCACCGCGCACTCCGAAGCCCCTACATCAGGAGCAGACAGGCAACCACAAAGGCAATCGAAGCCAGCGCGGATCCTCCGACGATGACCCACGTCGCAGGACGCGCCCAGTTCATCGTCCAACCTACGCCGAAACGTTTGGGCAGAACCAAACTCGCATCATCTTTATTCCAGTAGAAGATGCCCGCCTTCCAGTGCTCGTCATTGTCGGCGATTATGTCGCCGTTCTCTTCCAAGCGCTTGATCAGGCGCGACCCCGATTGTCCGTAGACAACGGAGACGGCGATCGTCGCACCAACGAAAATCACAGTCGCCGCAAAAATAAGCGCCATGGTCACGAACAGCGACAGGACCTCCGTCATCATCAAAATCATCACGATTCCCAACACCACCGTAAGTACCGATCCGCCAACGAGAAGCAGGATGCATTCGGCGCGGGCAAAAGCCCCGTAGGCATACGCCGAGATGGCGGGTCGTGCAGGGTCGATGTCTTTCTTCGACCGAATCGTCATCCAGTGGCTGAAAATGAAGCACGCCGCCATGAACACTTCGAACAACAAGGGGAACGCGATGAGCGCAGGGTCTTTCGGCGTCCACTGGTTCACATTTCCCGCGAAGTCAAAATGCGTAGGGACCATATCGGGAACGGACGGGTAAAGCGCAAGGCCAATGGCAAGCGTGATGAGCACAATGGGCACGTATACCACGTTCCATGCGAGCGATGGCGGCACGGGCGCCTCCTCAAAACCGATGAGCGCAACGGCCTCATCGCGCTCGGCTTTCCAGCCCTCTTCTCTCTTGACGGCCTCGACTCTTTTGCGGTAGTGAAGCATCAAGGCGAACGACGCGACCAGGGGTATCGTTGCCGCCACGACGATTGCCGCAGCGAGAATTGCGTCCGATGAAGCGGCGCTGGCTGCCGAACCCATCTTCCCGAGGGGGACGCTGGAAACGATGGCAAGCGCGAACGCGCAGATAAGGGTCACCGCGAGGACCGCCACCGCATAGCGCTTCCGAAAGGCGAGAAAGCGCACGTCGGCTTGCGCCGATTCGGGAATAGTCACCGCGAAGCACTCGTTTTTCTTCATGAACCATGGCGTTGCAGCGAGAAGCGCTCCAGAGAGAAAGACAATCGCGATGAGAAACACCGTAAGGATGAGGGAATCAGTCATTGCCGACCTCCTTTGGGGGCAAGTTGCCTTTGCTATTTGAGGGATCTTCGATCTCGAAGGCATGCGCGACCTGGGATTTCGCGATGGCCATAAAGCTTTCGGGCGTGCCACCTCGCGCGCGGTGTTCGAGCGCCAGACGGTAGATCCCACTCGCCATTCGCTCGTCGTCTATCGTCTGATGGCTTGGCGCGCCGATGCTTTGCGCGTTTGCGATGAAAGCGCCCTTGCGTCCCCGCATGGCAACGTACCCCTCGTCCCGCAAAACGGCATACGCCTTGTTGACCGTGTGGAGGTTGATGCCCAAATCGGCCGCAAGTTGACGAACGCTCGGCAGACTGTCACCCGGCGAGAGTTCGCCACGAGCGACTCCCTCGATAATTTGATTGCGAATCTGCAGGTAGATGGGGGCTTCGTTCGACTGATCGATCCGAATGACCACAGGTACCTCCTCGTATATTTGATGGGTTTGACTTTGCTGGCCGAGTCGTTTCTTCCATTGTCTTTTTTGTTCTATTGGTAATATAACAGATAGAACAACACTGCACAACCAGGAAGATGCGAAGGGGCAGCGTCTCAAACAATCGCGCCCCACTTTCGCCGCACAAGAAGGCCTAGTGGATTTCCGGGGAAGAAGGCAGCA
>USJN01000044.1 GCA_900554945.1 uncultured Coriobacteriaceae bacterium
GCTGTCCACAAGTTCGCTCACCACAGGGGCGATGCGGATATGGGGGTACATCCGGACAATCGGATAAGGATAGCCCTCCACGTAGCGAGACGTCGTGAAGGCGTCTACCTGCACGAGGCCGCTACCCTGGTCCTCATAGAGCTTTTGGGCATTCGAGCTGGGAAGATTGATGGTTTGGACGGGGTTTCTCATCGCAGAGTTATCGCCCCGCGAAACGGCGTCGAGCATCGCCTGCGGCGAGGTGAAGGTCATCGTGTAGCAGAAGGCAAAGGCGCTGTCGGCGCTGACCTTCAGCGAGACGTCGCCCTCGAGCGTAAGCGAGGACACGTCGATGCCGTACTCCCCGTATTTGCCGGTCACCGTAACGGTTGCCGAGGTACCCTCGGGCGCATAAATCTTGAGGTTGCCACTTCCGCCAGCTGAGCCCAGATCGATGATGCACGGGCCCGTGCCGACGTTCTGGGAGGATTGGAATTTCACGTCGCCGTCAACGCACAGGTTGATATCGCCCTCGGAGTAGAGCAGTTTTTGATTGTACGCGGAGGTTACGACAAGGCCGTCATGCAGGAAGAGGGTACTCGTGGCCTTATCATAGGACGCGAGGCCGTCGCCGAGGATGTCGGCTTCATTTCGCTCGCTCACACGCACGCCGTCAAGCCAGATGTCGTAATACACGGTGTCGTCAACGAACGTCTCGCCTGTGGGAATCGGATAGCCGTCGCTGTTCAGCACCCACTTCTTCAGGTTCGGCTCGGCATCCATGTTGTAGAGATTGTCGTTGAGCGCATCGAGGAGTTCTCCTTCGCTTCCGCCGACGAGGTTGCCTTTACCCGTGAAGTGCGGGACATAAGAGCCCTCGCCTTCTGCGCCGATGTCGTAAAGGCCCGAGCCATCCTCGGCATAGCAGCCCCGAACAACAACGTCTTTGTTCTTGCCGACAAGCGTCGCCACATAGTTCCGGCTTCCGTACTCTTTGATGCCGGAGATATCGCTTGTGGTGTAGCAGTTTTTGATCTTAACGGGAGCCTCACCGGCAATGCCGCCAACGCGGCTGCCACCATGAAGGTACCCCAGGTTTGCGCAGTTGTAGAATTCGGAGCCTTCCGCCAGGGCAACAATGCCGCCGCTTTGGGTAATTGATTGGTAAGAGCTGGCATTGTCGATGTCCATCTCGTTCCAGCAGTTCTTGAAGGTTACGCGGGACGAACGGCCCACGATGCCACCGAGCGTGCCCGAACCCTGAATGGACCCTGAGGCATGCGTACCGGTGACGCTACCAGGCCACGCAAAGCCTACACTGCCACCGGTAGCTTTGTAACCACTAGTGAGCACGATATTGTTCTCGCCGGCGCAATCGCTCAAGGATGTCCCAGAGGTTTCGCCCGCGAAGACGCCAATGTAACTTGTATAGCTCTGCGATTGATAAGATGAGTTGACGTAGCTGTCCTTGATGGTAAGGTTCCGAATATACCCGCCGCTTGAAATCTTGCTGACCAAGCCAACCTTCTCTTCGTTGCACTTGATGTACATGCCCGAAATTGAATGGCCGTTGCCGTCGATGTGCCAGCTGGCCTCCCCCATCGGAAGCCATTCGTTAGGCTGCGACGTTGTCGTGGCCCCCCGCTTCGTGAACGCGCCGCTCTTGTCGAACGTGCCGTCGTTCAAGACGATGTCGTTCGTGAGTTTCACGTAGCAGGTGCCGAGCCCCGTCGCACGGGAGTTGTCCGCCAGCAGCTTGAGCTCCGCGCCCGTAGATATGAGGTACGGGTCGTCTTCGCTCTTTCCGCCGCCCGTAAGGCTCGAGGCGGTGCTGCCGTCCCAAACGTCCGGGGTCGCCGCATGAGCCACCGCCGGCAACAGCGCGATACAGAGTATCGATGCGAGGAGCATGATCAGGGTTTTCTTCTTCATGGGCGAACCTTTCTCATGAATGACGAACGTGGTCATGTCTGACGATCTTGCCGAGCTGCCCTCGGCGGGGCGTTACTCGGTTTCGGCTATGAGCGCTTCGAACCCCGCTTCAGCCTGCTGAATAGTTTTCTGGATGATGCCTTCCGCCATCGAGTGCAAATCCATGCGGAGAATCGCTTCGATGATGCATTCGCGCTTCGCCTGGGGCACGTCGTAGAGCTTGAGCGAGCAGTCGAGAAAGCGCCGAATCTTGGCCTCCACCGTGAAATACGGGTCGCACGGCACGGACATGAAACCGCGCATGATGCTTCCGGACGCGATTTCCATCTCGAAGAAGTCCTTCGGCTGCGCGTCGGGCAGATAGTCCGAGAAGATAACCTGCAGCCGCTTTGACGTGGTGCGATAGAGATAATCCGCCGTCGTCGGCAGCGTGTAGGCCATAACGTAGAGCTCGCGCAAGGGCTCGGTCAGCTCCGCGATATGCAGCTGCAACGCCGTCTCCACCGCGTACAGGAAGATCGGCTCTTGCCCGTTGTTGTGCTGTTCGGCCAGGTCGAACTGCCCGCCGAACATGCGGCGCACCAATTCGAGAAGAAGCGCTTCTTTACTGGGGAAGACATGGAAAAAAGAGCTCTGCCTGATACCCGCCGCCGCTGCGATCTCGGCGGTCGTGGTTTTGGCGTAGCCTTTCTCCAGAAAGAGCGCCACTGCCGCGCGCAGCACCTTCTGCTGGGTCAAAAGGCCGCTGGCCTGTTTCCCCCTCGCCACGTCATCACCTCCTTATCGTGAGGTTCCTTGTCGGGAGTCCTCGTGTTTGGAGTCCACTTGCGATTGCAATCCCTATTTTGCATTGTTTTACGGGGGACCGCAAGAGAAAACTTCGGGAAATGACCATGCGCAAAGATTATTTTTCGAAATGCGCTGCGATGGGCGGGGCGCGGGCGGGGTCTTCGCGAAAAGACGCTTATCGGCATCGCGGGAAAGAAGAAGGACGCCGCCGCGGACGCCCCGGCTATCGCTTTGAACCCTGAACGACTACGAGCGCACGGAACTCGACGCCAAGCCATGAGTGGCGGACACCCTGATTTATCGCCTTGAGCCCTGCGCGAGCCGCAGGTCGATCTGGGGAACACGGGGATCGACCGCGAAGAGGACCACGGCTATGCGCTGCCCAAGCCGGTAGCGCGCGCCCGTTTCCTCGCCCGTAAGCGAATAGCGCGCCGCGTCGAAGCTAAAATAATCGTCGCCAAGTGTGCGAACAGGGATAAAGCCTTCCGCCGTGTTCTCGAGCCGCGCGTACAGGCCGCCCTGCGAGACGCCCGACACGATGGCGGAAAACGACTGCCCCACGAACCGCTGCAGGTACTCCGCCAACTTGAGCTCCTCGGACTCGCGCTGCGCGTCGTCCGCCTCGCGCTCCATCCCCGACGAGTGCTCGCAGATCCAGCCGAGGTTCGTCGTCATCTGGTCGAACTTCTCGGGGCGCCCAAAGAGATCGGCTTTCAGCATGCGGTGCACCATAAGGTCGGGATAGCGCCTGATGGGGCTTGTAAAATGGCAGTACGTCGCACTCGCAAGCCCATAGTGGCCGCAGTTCTTCTCGCGGTATACCGCGCGTTTCATCGATCGCAGCACAAGAGACGAGACGAGCTCCCCCTCGGCGCGCCCACGCGATGCGGAAACCGCCTGCTGGAGCGCGTGCTGGCTCCCCGTGAAAAATCCCACGGGATCGATCTTCCCGAACCAGGGGAACTCCTCGAAGATGGGAACGAGCTGCGCAAGCCCCTCTAGGTCGGGTGCCTCGTGAACGCGGTAGACGCAGGGGGACTTCGCCCGGGAAAGATGCTCGGCGACGACCTCGTTTGCCCAGATCATCATCTCCTCGACAAGCGACGTCGCGGTGTTCTTCCGGCGAAGCTCCACGCCCTGCGGCCTTCCCGCCTCGTCGAGCTTGACGCGCGCCTCGGGCTGGTCGAAGTCGATGCCGCCCTTGCGCTCACGCTGCGCATGTCGAAGCGAGGCGAGGAGCGACAGCTGGCAAAGACGAGGTTGAATGAGGGTCTCCCGTTGTTCCCGAGAACGCGGGGCATACTCCGTGCTCAAACAGTCCTCGCTGCGCTGCGGAACTGCGCGCGGAGCACGCCCCGCGTTCTCGGGAATTGCTACTGGCTCAAACCCGCTCGCATTATCGCAACGGCTTCCCTGAGGCCCCTGAGGGCGTGGGACATGTTCCGTGCGCAGTTCCGCACGAGCCAAACAGCCCAGTGGGCTGTTCTCCAAAGCAGGACTGTCTGAGCACGGAGTATGCTTCCCGCCCTCAAATGTCACAGGTTCGCCTTCCCCTTCGAGCATTTCGAGTGCCTCGCCGTAGGTCAGGCGCGCGTTCGAGCAGATGAGCGCAGGGTAAATCTCGTAACGCGAAAGCTGTGCCCGCTCATCGACATACAAATCGACCGTCATAGAGCGTCGCAGCTCGCCCGGGGCGAGCGAGCACAGCCCGCACGAAAGCTCCTCGGGAATCATCGGGATCACCCGATCGACCAAATACACGCTCGTGGCACGGCGCCGCGCGGCCAGATCGAGCGCGCTCCCCCATTCCACGTAATGCGAGACGTCGGCGATGTGCACGCCGATGCGCCAGAGCAAGCGGCCCTGGTCTTCCACCTGCTCGATGGAGAGCGCGTCATCGAAATCCCGTGCATCATCAGGGTCGATGGTGAACACGAAACGCTCGCGCAAGTCACGATAGCCCGACGCGAGCGCCCCAACTTCGTCAATCGAGGCACCACGCGCCTCCGCGAGCGCAGCGTCGGAGAACGCAGTCTCGAACTTATGGCGGGCTACGACGGCATCAACCCCCTCGTCGAGCCCATCGACATGCTCGAGCACTTCCTCGATATGCCCCGTCGCCGCGGAATTGCGGGAGGGAAACTGCGCGATGCGGACGCGGACAATCGCGCCGTCTTCCACATCGGGCGCTTCGGAGAGCTGGGTGAAGATGTCGTAGGGAATATGCGGGTCGAGCGGCACGACGACGCCGAACGGCTCGGCCGCCTCGAACCTGCCGACAACGACCTCATGGGCGCGCTCAATCACCGAGACAACGCGCGCGGCGGGCTTATGGCCGTACCGTCCGCCGCCAAAGCCTTCATGCGAGCGGCCCTTCGAGGCATTCGCAGGCAGCGGGGCAACCTCGACCAGATCGCCGTCGAAGGCGCCGCCGAGCTTGGCGTGAGGAACGAAGAACTCGCCTTCTGACGTGCGAACGAAGCCGTAGCCCTCAGGATTCAATTGCATGATGCCACGCGGGCGCGAGCGAGCGACCCGTCGCGTGTGGTTCTTGGAACGGGGCATGCGCCTCTAGGCTTTCTCCTTGTTTTGCGCGGTCTCGACGGCAAGAACGAGCTGCGGGTCGGTGCCGCCTTCGCTTGAGGAGATGGCGATGTCGGGAATCACGCCGACACCGTCGATGTCGTGGCCGAGCGGGCTTTTGTAGTAGCCAGCGGTGTAGCGAATCGCTCCGCCGAAGGACAGCTCGTGGACAACCTGCACAGAGCCCTTGCCGATCGTGGTCTCGCCGACAATGGTGGCACGCTGGTTATCCTGGAGCGCGGCAGCGAGCACCTCGGCAGCGC
The DNA here is from genome assembly GCA_900554945.1 of uncultured Coriobacteriaceae bacterium. Taxonomy (GTDB): domain Bacteria; phylum Actinomycetota; class Coriobacteriia; order Coriobacteriales; family Eggerthellaceae; genus Ellagibacter. The sequence continues at coordinate 5,547 of USJN01000044.1, forward strand.
CTGAGGTATAGCCGTTCGTGAGCACGACGAGAGGCAGGTCAGTAACCGTCTTTCCGGAAGCTGACTTCGGGGAGGTGCCCGTGGAAGTCTGCACCTCGACGATGACGCCTGTCTTGATAAAGAGGTTCGCCACGTCGACTGCTTGCGTGAGATAGCCACCCGGATTGTCGCGCAAATCCACGACGAACGACGTCGCTCCCTGATCGATCAGGTCGGCAAGCGCTGCGGAGACATTGTCGGCGGTGTCCTGCGTGATCTGGCGCACCCTGATGTAGCCGACCGTGCCGTCAAGCGAGTAGGTGACGTTTTGCTCCTTATAGGAAGAGCACGTGAGCGCGGTGGTGTAGGACGTGCCCGTCTCGGCGCCGACCGAGGAGGGCCGCATCCACGTGACCACGACCGTCTCGCCCGCGTTGCGAGAAAGACCGCTGATAGCCTCGGTGACCGACCAGTCATGCGAGGTGTCGCCGTCGATGCCGATGAGCACGTCGCCCTGCTGGACACCGGCCGCTTCGGCAGCGGAGCCCGAGAACACATCGGAAACGAGAGCGCGACCGTTGTAGTCCGAGAACAGGACGCCGACGCCGTTGTAGGCACCGTCGGAGCTGTCCTTCACGAAGGACGCATAGCGCGACAGGTCGAGGTACTCGAAGTATTTGTCGTCGCATGCGCTCGAGAAGCCCTTGAAGACCTCCTTGGTCGCCTCGTCGAGGTCGTAGCCGTTAAGGTCGCTCTTCGCGAGGACGTCCTCGACTTCGCTCAAGCGGGCGGAGATGGAGTCATACGGGGACTTCTTCACATCCGTCGACTGGGTGCCAGCTTTCTGAACGCCGGGGATGGAGAACCCGAGCGAGACAAGGAACTGGTCCTGGCTGCGCAGGGCGAACCCGGCGACGAAGGCCACGGCAATTGCCACGACGAAGCACAGCAGGCGCAGGATGCGCTTGTTCCGCCTGTGCTCGCGCTCGGCCATCGCCGCGCGCTGCTTGGTATCACCGTGTTTCGCCATGGGAATCTATCTCGTTCGCGCTTTCTACACCTTAAGGTAACGACGCATCGCGAGCGCCGAACCGAACAGGCCGATGATCAGGCCCGCAATCACGAGCGCAACGTAGATGATCACGAAAGTGCCTGCGTTCACGTCGATCGCGAGGAACTTGAGCGCGCCCGCGAGCTTCGGAAGGGCCAGGTTGCGCAAAAGCTCGAGCACGACGACCGCGAACAGCGAGCCGATGATTGCATGCAGCGAACCTTCCATGAGGAAGGGCCCGCGGATGAAGCCGTTCGACGCGCCGACGAGACGCATGATGGCGATTTCCTTGCGGCGCGCGAGGATAGCCAGGCGAATCGTGTTGTTGATGAACACAAGCGCGATGAAGATGAGCAGCACGATGAGCGCAATGCCGATATAGCGGACGTAGGACGTCAGCTGGAAGAGCTGTGCGACCGACTTCTGACCATATTTAAGCGACTCGGAAGGCGAATCGTAGCCGCAGATGGAAGCGAACGTGGAGTTCTGCTCGATCTGGCTCGCCACATCCTCGACGAGCTTCGGGTCCGAAAGCTCGACCTCGATGGAGGCAGGCAGCGGGTTCTGCCCGTCGAGCGCGTCGACGATGTCGGAGTTCGACGTGGCCTTGAAATTCTCGAGCGCCTGGTCCTTCGTGGTGAAGTCGACCGATGCGACGCCGTCGATGCCGCGGATGAAATCCTCGACCTTGTCGATGTCAGACTGCGATGCGTCATCGGAGATGAACGCCGAGATGCCGACCTCGTTCTCGACCGACGACATGACGTTGTTCACCACAACGCCGCCCACGAGGAAGATGCCGATGATGAGCAGCGAGAGGAAAATCGTGACAATGGAACCCAAGGTGGTGGAGAGGTTGCGCGTGAACCCGTGCAGCGACTCCTTGAAGAAGTAACCGAGACTACGCATCGAAACCGTACACCCCCCTGTCCTGGTCGCGGGTAAGGCGGCCGCGATCGAGCGCGATGACGCGGCGGCGCATGTTGTCAACCATCTCGCGGTCATGGGTTGCCACGAGCACTGTGGTGCCCGTGCGGTTGATGCGCTCGAGCAGGTCCATGATGCCGCGCGAAGTTTGCGGGTCGAGGTTGCCCGTAGGCTCGTCGCAGATGAGCAGCGGCGGGCGGTTCACGATGGCGCGCGCGATGGAGACGCGCTGCTGTTCGCCGCCGGAGAGCTGGTCGGGGCGCTTGTTCAGCTTGTCCTGCAGGCCGACGAGGCGAAGCACCTCGGGCACCTGCGTCTTGATGACGTGGCGCGACTTGCCGATAACCTCGAGCGCGAAGGCAACGTTCTCGAAGACCGTCTTGTTCGGCAGGAGCTTGAAGTCCTGGAACACGCATCCGATATTGCGGCGCAGGTACGGCACACGCCAGTTGCGCATGGTCGTCAAATCCTCGTTCGCGATGTAGATGTGGCCTTCCGTAGGCGTGACCTCGTGAATCAGCATGCGGATGAACGTGGTCTTGCCGGATCCCGAATGGCCGACAAGGAAGATGAACTCGCCCGCGTAAATCTGCAGGGAGATGTCGGAAAGTGCCGGCTTGTTCGGCTGCGCCGGGTAGATCTTCGTGACATGGTCGAAGGTGATGACGGGAGACGACGTTTGCTGAGGCGTGTCCGCGACATCGAGTACGGGAAGCGACTGGGAGAGCTGCTGGGTTGCCTGAGCCTGACGGCTGTGCGCCCCCGCCCTCGAACGCGGGCGCGGCGCGCCCGACTGGGCAGCGGGACGCGAGGCGTTCCCGCGGCTGGAAACATCTGTCACAGTTTGCTCCGTTCGAATAGTGATGTACTGAGACAGTCCAATTCTAGTAGTAATGCATCCCGCGCGCCACCGTCCCAGCTCACGCTTGCGCAAAAACCACAAGGGCGCACCTCCCGCTGGAGATGCGCCCTTCTTTCATGAAATGCAATCGGCCCTGCGAGGGGAACCGCCAGCCGTAAAGTTACTTGCGGCCCCGGGCGCGCTTCACGGCTTCGACGATCGCCGCGGCGTCGAGGTTGAAATAGCCGAGCAGCTCCTCAAACTCGCCGGACTTGCCGAAGCGGTCCTGCACACCCACGAACTCGCAGGGAGCGGGGTTCTTGCGGGCGAGGCACTCCGCCACAGCGGAACCGAGGCCGCCATGCACGCTGTGCTCCTCGGCGACCACGCAGCACCCCGTCTTCGCAACGCTTGCCGTGATCGTGTCCTCGTCGAGCGGCTTCACCGAAAACGCGTCGATGACCTCGATGGACACACCTTCCTCGGCAAGCATGTCGGCTGCCGCAAGCGCCTCGCGGATTTCCACGCCGCAGGCGACGACGGTCGCATCGGAGCCCTCGCGCAGCACATAGGCGCGGCCGAGCTCGAGCTCGACGTCGTCATCGTAGACGCAAGGAACGGCAGCGCGGCCCATGCGGACATACACCGGACCCGGCGTCTTCGCGGCGAGCTTGATGGCAGCGCGCGCAGCGGCATAGTCGGCGGGAACGAGCACGCGCATGTTGGGCAGCCCGCGCATGAGCGAGACGTCTTCGAGCATCTGATGCGAGCCGCCGTCGGGGCCGACCGAGACGCCCGCGTGCGGCGGGCAAATCTTCACGTCGAGGTTGCTG
>USJN01000045.1 GCA_900554945.1 uncultured Coriobacteriaceae bacterium
AATCAACCTTTGCAATTCCGCCCTCGTTATATCCGTGGTTTCTTCTCGTTGTCGGCTGTATTCGGTTAGCCTCTCTCATAGAAAACTCATCCCAAACTCAGCTCTTTTCATTTTACCATTTCGTGAGTTTTACGCCTGAGTTTCGACGAAGGATGGATTTGCTGCGTGACCTGTGAAAACCCGCTATCCCCGTTCGATTGAATCCTTTTCTTTCGAATGAAACACCCATCGAGAACGCGACTACGACAAGAGTTCTTGATGCCCTTCATTTCGAGTCGGCTTGCCAAGCATCATTCTGATCGAAACTCAAAGGGGGCAAGTTCGCTCTTCAGAAGGATTTCGCTGTCATTTCAGAGCAAACTCATGACATCTCCGAAGATGGCTAAGAATGAGATCTTGGCTCGCTGACGCAGGATCGTCCGCTTGCGAGAATGTCCAGAAAATTCGATTCTGGGTCGTCATCGAAGGCGACCTTCGCGATCGATCTCCACTTGCGTGGAGGTATGCCGACCGATTTCGCGAAGAGGGCGGAGAAGCTTGTTGCTCGTGCGTATCCGCAACGATGCGCCACTTCGTCTATGCTCATATCATGGTCGGTGAGCAGTCTTTTCGCCAGCTCGATTCTTTCCGAGGAGACGAACTCGGTCACCGTCAATCCCGTCACCTGCTTGAATGTCTTCTTGAACTTGGTTGACCCCATGTTCGCTGCCTCGAGCAGGTCCTTCTGCCCGATCGCACCGCCTAGGTTGCTCTCGATGTACGATACGGCTCTCGCGATCGAAAGGCGGTCCTGCTCGGCCACTCCCTCGCACAGGCTCTCTCCCATCCTGAGCAGCCTTGCCATCACCAAGTTCGCGATTCCGGAATACAGGAGGCCCGCTTCCGGTCCCGGGATCTCCCTTGGAGTTATCTCGTCAAGCATCTCTGCTATTTCCGGATCCCAGGAAGCCTGGTTCCTCAGACCCTTCAGACTGGTCGCCAGCGGTTTCAGCGCCTTGTCGATTCTTTCCCCGAAGACGCTTCGGCAGTATTCGTCGTAATACTCGATCTCTGTGTAGGAGAATCTCGCTCCTTTTGGTAGAAGGGCCGAGCTTGTCTTGGGCTTTGCTTCCAGAAAGGCGGAAACGCTTGATTGCGGCATGAGGCCATGCCTTTCGCGGCGGACTGCAAAATACCCGCCAGAATCGAAGCAGAAGGGCAGGCGTTCTTTCAAAGTGAAATCGCAGCAGACGACGGAGAAGAACCGCCGCGCCTCCCATGCCCAGTACCACCCCTCGCATCTGCGCCCGTCGCCTTCGAAGAGGGACCCCTCTCCGTTCCATCCATCTGCCAAGACGAGGCCGATTGGCTCAAGCGAGGCCGCAAAGGTCTCCGCCGCGGCTTGGGCGGCGTGGGAGAACATCGTTTCCTTGTCGTCCATCTTCCGATCCTTTTATTCGCGTTCGGACGCAATTCTTTCGCGCTCGGGCTTTTCCCTCCAGGTGCAACCTGATTCATATTAACCAAGGCTAACATTTCTTTGTCAATTATAGCGATAAAAGAAAGGCTCTCTGGTTTTGCGAAGAAGGACACGGAAAACACTCGCGGAGGCCATCGACGTCAGAACGAAGGCGGCCATGCTCGTCGTGCTCATAGCGACCGGGGCTATCGTGAAGGATTACGTTCTGGGCTCGGTCCTCTTTGCCGTCGTCGTCCTCCTCTCCTTCGCAATCGGGCGCGGAAGGATGGCAGCGTCTTTCTCTTTCGCCTACCTCTTTCTCATGGGTATCTTCTGGGTCACGACGATGCTTCCGCCGAACGCCGCCGGAGCCCTCGGCTCGTTCGCCCTGGCTTGCCGCACCTGCATGCCCATCTGCCTGTTCGCGGCGGTCTTCGCGGCCACCACCAAGATTGGCGACCTCACGGCCGCCCTCTACGGGATGAAGCTGCCGAAGGCGGTTGTCGTTCCGCTGGTGATAGCGGTGCGGTTCTTTCCGACGCTCAAGGAGGAGTCTTCTGCCGTAGCGGACGCGATGAGGGTGAGGGGGCTCGCCCTTTCGCCCAAGAATCTCGTTTCGAAGCCGGCGCTGATGTTCGAATCCGCGGTCGTGCCCGTGATGCTGCGCTGCGCCAAGATCGCAGACGAGCTCGCTGCTGCGGCGGTTGCGCGCGGCATCGACCGGCCTGGGAGGAAGACCTCCTACAACGCGCCCCGGTTCGGACGGGTCGATTTCCTGTCGCTCGCGTTCCTCGTTATCTGCTGCTCGCTTCTCGTAGCCGTGAAGGTCAATCAGGGGATCGGAGGCCTGCTGTGACGAAAAACGCCGTCGAGCTCAGAAGCGTCTCCTTCACCTATGCGGGGTTCGATGCCCCGGCGGTCGACGACGTGAGCCTTGCCGTCGCACCGGGCGAATGCATCGTTCTTTGCGGGGAGTCTGGCTGCGGAAAGACCACCGCGACCCGGATCGTCAACGGGCTGGCGGGAGGGTTCTACGAGGGCAGCCGGACGGGGGAGATCCTTGTAGCAAGCAGGGACATCGACGACCTGGAGGATTGGGAGCTCTCGTCTTTGACGGGCAGCGTTTTCCAGAATCCCCGCACCCAGTTCTTCAACCTCGACACGACCGGCGAGATCGCGTTCGGCATGGAGAACCTCGGCGTTCCCAGGGAGGAGATGCACAGGCGAGTGCGCGACGTCGTGCGCGAGCTCGGCATGGAGAGGCTCATGGGCAGGGGCATCTTCGAGCTCTCCGGGGGCCAGATGCAATCGGTGGCCTTCGCGAGCGCATGGGCCTGCAAGCCGAGCGTCTACGTCCTCGACGAGCCGTCGAGCAATCTGGATCCTCCCTCCATGGAGAAGCTCGCCTCCTTCATCTCGAAAGCCAAGTCGAGCGGGTCTGCCGTGATCATCGCCGAGCACAGGCTCTCCTACCTCGCAGGCGTCGCCGACCGGTACCTGCTCTTCGAAGGCGGCTCCGTCGCCGCCGAATGGGACGCGCAGCAATTCCTGGGGCTGTCCGACTCCGAGCGAGAGTCTTGCGGGCTCAGATCCTCCGAGCCGCCGAAGCTCGCCGACCTGATGCAGCGCCTTTCCCGTCCCGTCTCCGCCTTTCCCGCCGTCGAGGCGAGGGGAATCTATGCGGGGTATGAGAAGGGCGTGCCGGTCCTCGAGGGGACTACCGTCTCGTTCGACCCCGGGAGGGTCGTCGGTGTGGTCGGGCGAAACGGGGCGGGCAAGTCAACCCTGCTCAAGTGCCTGGCGGGGATCAAGAAAGAAGAGCTCGGGCATGTCCGGTTCCAAGGCTCGGTGGTCCCTCCCAAGAGAAGGCCCGAGCATGTGTTTCTGGTCATGCAGGACCCCGACTACCAGCTCTTTCGCCCGAGCGTGCGCGACGAGTTGGCATCCGCGGCCCCGTCTCCTTCCGACGTCGACGAACTTCGTCTCGAAGCGGTCTTGGAGGAGTTTGGCCTGGGAGATGTCGCCGACCGCCATCCCGCATCGCTCTCGGGAGGGCAGAAGCAGAGGTGCGTCTGCGCCATCGCGTCGGAATCGGGAGCGCAGGCGCTTCTCCTCGACGAGCCCACGAGCGGCCTGGACTTCCGGAACATGGAGCGCCTCGCGCTCATCTTGCGCGAAGAGGCGTCTCGCGGGAAGACGGTGGCGGTCGTCAGCCACGACACGGAGTTCCTGTCAAAGGCCTGCGACCAGATTGTGCTCATCGAGTGAGCCGGCCTGCAAAGGCTGAGAAGGGATTCCTACGGAAGAAAGGATTTGGAAATGGCAGCAAAAGTAAAACGGAAGGAAAGCGGCAGCCTCAGCTCCAGGGACCTCATAGCCCTCGGCGTCTTCTCCCTGCTGTTCATGGTGGTGAGCATGCTCGTCGTGGGAATCACCTCCATGAGCGTCGTGGCGTACTGCGGCTGCTGCGCCATCGCAGCGATACCCGCCGGGATCGTCTGGGTCTACATGCATGCGCGCGTGCCGCGCGCGGGAACCTCGCTGATCATGGCCCTCGTCTTCGCCGTAATCGTCTTCGTCATCGGGTCGGGGTGGCCCGTTGCGCTCGGCCTCGCCGTCGGCGGCGTCGTCTCCGAACTGGTGCGGAAAGCGCTCGGGTACGGGAGGTTCGCGGGCGTCGCCGTGGGGTACGCGCTTTTCGAGACCTGCTGGGCGACGGGCCTTTTCGTCCCCATGTTCGCCTCCCAGGACTACTACCGCGAGCTGATGGGGTCCAACAGCATCGACCCGGCCTACATGGAAGCCCTTCTGTCCACGGTGACCCCCGAGACGTTCGCGATCATCGCGGTCGTGACCTTCGCGGGCGGCATCATCGGCTCGCTGGTCGGACGGGCGGTGTTCAAGAAGCACTTCGAGCGCGCGGGAATCGCCTAGCGCCCTTTTTCAAAGCAATATGAGAGAAGAGGTATTTGATGAGCAAGGAAAGCAAAGGAAGGAAGCCGGGGGCCCTTTCCCGCTGCCTGCAGTTTGCGGGGAGAAGAAAGCCCCTCGTGTTCGCCTCCATGGCGCTGGCGGTCCTATCCGCGGCGGCGTCCTTCGTCCCATACGTGGCGATCTACTTCATGATCAGGGATGCGGTGGGGGTCTACCCGAACCTGGCCGCCGTCGACGTTTCGGCGATGACAGGCTACGCGGGCTTGGCGGTGGCGGGCATAGTCGTTGACGTGGGGTGCTATCTTGCCGCGCTTCTGTGCTCCCACGCCGCGGCATTCGACGCGCAGTACCGCACGAAGCTCGGGATCGCCGCCCACCTCGGGCGAATCCCCCTCGGGCACGTCGCCAGGCTCGGCACAGGCAGGATCTCGAAGGTCATGGACGAGAGCGTCGGCGGGATCGAGCAGTTCATCGGCCACTCCGTCCCGGACCTGGCGGCCACCGCTGCAGCGCCCGTCGTCTTGGTGGCGCTGCTTTTCGTCTTCGACTGGCGCTTCGGCGTCGCCACGTTGGCGGCGGTCGCTGTCGCATGCATCGTGCAGTTCTCCGGCTACGCCGACAAGCGCGTCATGGCGAGCATGGGGCGCTACCAGGAAGTGAAAGAGCAGATGGGCAACGCCGCCGTTGAGTACGTTCGCGGCATGCGCGTCGTGAAGGCCTTCGGCCAGACGGCGAGATCGTTCAAGCGGCTCGCAGACGCGATCAAGGACTACACGGGGCTTTCCCTCGACGTCACGCTCTTCTTCCGGAACTCCATGCCGGGCTTCACGGCAATCATCAACAACGCGTACCTGTTCGTCCTGCCCGTCGGCATACTCCTCGCCCCGGGCGCGCAGGACTGGCCGACGTTCGTGCTCTCGCTCGTCTTCTACCTCCTGTTCGTGCATTCGATATCGAGCGTGTTCGCGAAGATTCTCTACGTGAGCGAGGACGGGATGCTCGCCCAGGCGAACATCGACCGCATCGACTCGGTGCTCGGCATCGAGGAGCTCTCTTGTCCCGAGGCGCCGAAAACCCCGAAGGACGCCTCGGTGTCCCTTCGGGACGTGACTTTCTCCTACGAGGACGACGCGGAGCCGGCGCTGCGCGACGTCTCGCTGGAAATCCCCGCCGGCACGGCATGCGCGGTCGTGGGGCCGAGCGGCTCGGGCAAATCGACGCTGGCGAACCTCGTCGCACGCTTCTGGGACGTCGATTCGGGCCAGGTTCTCGTCGGCGGCGTAAACGTCCGCGAGATGGGCCAGGACGAATTGATGGGCAGCCTCAGCCTGGTGTTCCAGGATTCCCACCTGTTCCGCGAGAGCATCGCGGACAACATCAGGCGCGGCAGGCCAGGGGCGACCGACGACGAGGTGGTCGAGGCCGCGAAGGCCGCCCAGGCGGACGCGTTCATAAACGGCCTTCCCCATGGCTACGCCACGGTAATAGGCTCCGAGGGCGTGCACCTGTCCGGCGGAGAGCAGCAGCGGATAGCCATCGCGCGCTCGATCATCTCGGACGCGCCCATCGTGGTGCTGGACGAGGCGACCGCGTTCTCCGATCCCGAGAACGAGCATTTGATCCAGAAGGCATTCGAGAGGCTCATGGCCGGCAAGACCGTGATCATGATCGCCCACAGGCTCTCCACCGTCGTCGGCGCCGACAAGATAGTCGTGCTTGACGGCGGGCGCAAAGTCGAGGAGGGCACCCATGAAGAGCTCCTCGCCGCATCAGGGACATACGCGAAGATGTGGAGCCAGTACACGGAGGCGGTCGAATGGGGCGTCGAATCGGCTCCGGGCGGCGACGAAGCCCAATCCTCCGAAGCGGCCGCCCCGCATGCGGCGCAGGATGCTTCCGCCGGCGAGCACGACCCAGCGGAGAAGCCCGGCAAGCCGTCGAACGGCAGGGCGCCATGGCTTCAGAGGGCGTTCAACCTTTCCGGCGAGGGCTACGCCGGACTCAAGCGCTCGGCCCTCACGTGCACCTTGAGCGATTTGGCGCTCATGATCCCCTTCGTCTGCACGGTCGCGGCGTTCGCGGCTCTCGTGGGGACCCTTGCGGGCGAGCCGTTCGACGCCGCCGCGCTCTGGGCGATCTTCGCCGTGGGGCTTGCGGGGATGGTGGTGGTCTTCGTCGCTTCGAGAAACGACTACAAGAAAACCTACGTGGCCGCGTACACCGAGTCCGAAGGCACCCGCCTGCGCCTCGCCGACCACCTGAGGAAGCTGCCCATGAGCTTCTTCAACCGCCGGGACACGACCGACGTTGCCGACCGCATCATGGGGGACGTGACGGCGCAGGAGTCCATGCTCTCCTCGACGCTCCCGCAGCTCATCGCCGGAATCGTGTCGACCGTGGTCATCTGCGTGATGTTGGCATTCTTCGACTGGAGGCTCGCCTGCTGCGTTATGGTCACGCTTCCGCTTTCGGCGGGGGTCATCGCCTTGAGCCGACGCCATCAGTCGCGCCTTTTCGAAAGGCAGAACCGCGTCCGCCTGGATGCGCTGGCGCGCGTGCAGGACTACCTCGAGGGCATCAAGGACATAAGGGCCTGCAGGGCGGTGGGCAAGGACTCCGCCGCCATGGAGCAGGCGATGCTCGAGCTCAAGAGGGTGACGATGCGGGTCGAGCTCGCCGTCGACGTCTCCGTCTCCCTTGCGAGCGCCATCCTTCGCTCTGGAGTCGGGCTGACCGCCTGCGTCGGCGCGATGCTTCTCGCCTCCAGCGGCGTTGACTTCATGGTTCTGCTCATGTTCCTGCTCATCGTTTCGCGTGTGTACAGCCCCATTCTCGCCCTCGTGTCCCAGCTGCCCAACCTTCTCAACCTGTCGACCAAGACAGCCCGGATCAAGGCGGTCATGGACGAGCCTGAAGCGAAGGGCTCTGCCCCGGCTGATGTCTCCGGCCATAGCCTGTCTTTCCAAAACGTCCGGTTCGGGTACGGCGACGAGGAGATCCTCCACGGCATCAGCTTCGACGCACAGGAAGGAAAAGTCACCGCCCTTGTCGGGCCGAGCGGCTCGGGCAAGTCGACCTGCGCCCAGCTGGCGGCGAAATTCTGGGAGCCTGACAGCGGCAGTATCCTCTGCTCGGGCAAGGACATCGCCGGGTTCTCCGAGGAATCGTGGCTCGCGCACGTCTCCATAGTCTTCCAGGACGTGATTCTTTTCGACGACACGGTCGCGAACAACATCCGGATTGGTCGCGAGGGAGCTTCTGACGAAGAGGTGGCCGAGGCTGCAAGGGCGGCGCACTGCCTGGAGTTCATCGAGAGGCTTCCCCAGGGGTTCGACACGGTGCTGGGCGAGAACGGCGCCTCTCTCTCGGGCGGGGAGCGTCAGCGCCTCTCCATTGCGAGGGCCCTTCTGAAAGACGCGCCCGTGGTGCTCCTCGACGAGGCGACCGCCTCGCTCGACCCCGAGAACGAGACGCTTATCCAGAGAGCGGTCGGAACCCTGTGCGCAGGCAAAACGGTAGTCGTCATCGCCCATCGAATGAGAACCGTCGCCAATGCGGATAAGATCGTCGTTCTCGACGACGGGCGCGTGGCGGAGGAGGGGAACCACAAGACGCTGCTTGCCGAAGACGGACTGTACGCGAGGCTGTGGAGGCTCCAGCAGGAAAGCTCGTCGTGGACCGCCCCCGCCGACGGGAGCGATGCCGACAATGTTCTGACGGGCAGATGAGCAGACGCGGATGACGAGGATTACCTCGAGGCAATCCTCGTCATCCGCACCGAGCGCGGGTTCTGCCGCAATGTCGACATCGCGGAGCGTATGGGCGTCACCAAGTCGAGCGTCACCAAGGCGCTCTCGGATCTCGGCGCTGCCGGCCTCGTCCGCATGTTCGGCCACGACGTGCGCCTTACAGAGGAGGGCGAGCGCGCCGCGTCGGCGACGCTCGAACGTCATCGCTTCTTCGAGCGGCTGCTCGTCGAGTCAGGCGTGGACGCCGAGGCCGCCCCGGCGGAGACCTGCCGCATAGAGCACTGCCTGTCAGAGGACTCCTACAGACGTTTCGCGGCCTATCTCGGGAGCCGACGAGACGAGGGCGATGGCGGGTAAACGGAGGGCGGCTTGCAGGCCAGACTGGGCGACTGGCTCAGTTTCGGATACCGCCCACTAGGCAACTCCTCGCTGAGCGAGGGGACGATATCGAGCGGCGGCGATGGCAACGAGCATCGCGCCATCGCCGCCAAGCCCCGCGACGCCGAGGTGCAGCGTCTGCCGCTCCGGAAGGAGCAGACGCATGGCAGTCGAATCAGCAGGATGCCCGTACGTCAAGATCCCCGTGCCGATACAGGACACGTACTCGGTGGCGGAGATAGCGATACTCTTACGTGTGAGCAGGAACGCGGTCTACGAATGGAGCCTCCTCGAGGACGACCCCCTGCCACTGAGGAGGATGATGGGCAGAAAGAGGGGGCGCTTCGCGTTCAGGGACGAGCTCCTCGAGTGGAGCAAACGGCACGCGACGTGATTGTAGTCAGACAGAACCTTTCAGGACGCCCCGCTTCGATTCGAGTAGAGATAGTTCCCGCCCAAATTAACTAGGCGGTTCATCGAGGCTCCTCCGTCTATCAAGCCAAGGCCGCT
>USJN01000046.1 GCA_900554945.1 uncultured Coriobacteriaceae bacterium
GTTCATGTGCCTCTTCGGCGTGCTCCCCACGTTCGTCGAGTGGGATTCCATCCACGCGCCCACGCGCAAGAAGGTGCTCTACATGTTCACCTTCCCGTTCTTCATGCTGACGTATGTGCCCATCGCGCTCGTTGCCCTCGTGAAGAAGTGCCAGTGGAAGCCGATCAAGCACAGCATCTCGGTCGACGTCGAGGAGTTCTCGGAAGCCCAGCAGGGCATCGCCGCGCAGAAGTAAGCTGCCGGCAGCTTCTTGCAGATCGCGCGTTTTCCAGTGGGGGTCCCTCAGGGGGTCCTCTGTTTTTTGGTGCGGGAAGGCATAGTTCGCGAAGGGGCCCACGTCGCGGGAACGAGGGATCCTCGTCGTGCATTAAGCGAGAGCGTTAAGTCCGTGCATCAAGCCCGTGCGAAGGTGAGGCAGCGCACGTTGCGCCCGCCCGCTTCCCGTATCGCGTCGCACGCGGCGAACAGTGTGGCGCCTGTCGTGCACACGTCGTCGATGAGCAGGATGCTTTCCGGTGCGCTCGCGCCCGGCAGGGCGGATACGGCATGCGCCATGTTCCCCATGCGTGCGCGACGGGAAAGCGCACGCTGGTCGCGGGCGCGCGGTGGGGAGAGCAGGGGGATGACGGGCTGCCCGATTACGAGCGCCACCTCCTGCGCGAGCAGCTCCGCGTGGTCGAACCCTCGGCGTGCCAGGGCCTTGCGCGAGGCGGGGACGAACGTGACCCCTGCCACTTCGCTCGCGATCTCGGGGGAGAGGTAGCGTGCCATGTAGCGCGCCATCTCCGTTGCAAGTCGTTGCTCGCCCCCGTCCTTGTAGACGACGGCGATGCGCCGCGTGCTCTCGGCAAGTTCGAAGGGGCTTGCGAGGCTCGAGAACGCCACGGCTTTTCGTCCCGTTGCGGCAAGCATCACGGGGTTGCACTCGGTGCACTGCATATGCCCCCAGGGAGCGCCGCAGATGGGGCATGCACGCCAAAGGTCGATGAAGGGAAGTTCGCTTCTGCAGCGTTCGCATAAAAGTTCGCCGGGCTCATCGCAAATGGCGCAGCGGGTGGGCCAAAGCGTTTCCGCCACAGCCTGCGCCGCTGCCTCGGCGTAGAGGCGCGCGGTGTCGGCGAGGGTGGTTGTCGCGAAGGCTGTCATGATGTGGAGTGTAACGAACGATCCTGACAGATGATGCGCACGAGCCTTGTCAAAACGCGGTGCGATGGAAACAGGGATGACTGCGCTTTTCCAATCATCTGCGGGGATTCCTGTCGACACTGCCAAGACTCTGCGGGTTTTCCCGTCAGAATTTCTCCGGGCGTGCGCATATTCCGCCTTTGGTTCGCTCCCGCAATTCGAAAAAACCTTGCAAGAACCTGGCAGGACCCCCTGATTTTTAGCCAAGGCGTCGTAGCTTCGCCGCGCTATTCGCGCCATCTTCCTTTTCTAGACATTGGTTATGTGCAGTAGATACAAAAATTCGTACTTCTATTGGCCTCTGAGCACATACTCATCTCTTCTCGCGCTTCCTATACTTCATGGCAAAGAGGGACCTGACGGGGGTCTCCATCGAGGAGGAGAGAGGGCGAGAAGATGAAGTTCAACGAGGATCTCTATCGCAAGGAAAAGCACTGGAAGGAAGGGGAGTTCGACGTTTACCGCAACATGCAATGGACGGGCCCTGGCTGCCACGAAGGTTGCGGCGTGCTGTTCTACGTCAAGGACGGTAAGGTCGACCACATCGAGGGCGACCCCAATGATGAGTTCAGCCGCGGCCGTCTGTGCATGCGTTGCCTGAACATGGTCGACGAAGCCATCAACAACCCGACTCGTTTGGGCCATCCCTTGAAGCGCGTGGGTAAGCGCGGTGAGAATAAGTGGGAGCAGATTTCCTGGGATGAGGCGTACGACATGATCGAGGAGCATGTCCGCGCTGCCTGGGACGAAATCGGTCCCGAAGCGATCGTCGCCCTTGAAGGCACTGGCCGCAACGTCGTGTGGCAAATCCCCCTGCTTGAGTACTCTGCGTTCAAGAGTCCGAACTTCGGTTGCGGCTTCCTCTCTGGCGACTCGTGCTACCTGCCGCGCTGCTCGGCTTCCGTGGGCGTTATGGGCGGCCCTGCCGTCGTCGACTGTGGCCAGTACGACCCGCGTCGTTATGATAATCCCGAGTACAAGTTCCCCGAGGTCATCCTCCAGTGGGGCTGCAACGCCGTCAAGACCAACGCTGATGGCTTCCTCGGCCACTGGCTTGTCGACTGCATGAAGGAAGACGGCTCAAAGCTCATCAACGTCGACCCGCGCGTTACTTGGATGGGCTCGCGTGCCGAGTACAATATCCAGCCCCGTCCCGGCACCGACGCTGCCGTTGCGATGGCCATGATCAACGTGATCATCGAGGAGGACCTCTACGATCACGATTTCGTCGAGGACTGGTGCTACGGCTTTGATGCGTTGCGTGATGAGATGAAGGACAAGACCCCCGAATGGGCTGCCGAGATCGCCTGGGTCGATGCCGAGGATATCCGCGGTGCCGCTCGTCTCTACGCGTCCGGCAAGCCTTCGGCGTTCCACTGGGGCCTTTCGACGGACATGACGCCGAACGGCGTTGGCCAGGCGCACGCGTTCATGATACTCGAAGGCATCACTGGCAATGTCGATGTGCCCGGCGGCAACTACCTGGCGACCGGCCCCTATGGCGTCGACGCCCTGTACGGCTGCGGCTACAATTACTTCATCTCGCCCGAACTTCAGGAGAAGCGTATCGGCGTCGAGAAGTACCCGATGCACAAGTACGGCACTGCGGCCTGCGCTGTAGGCGATGAGATCCTGCTTCAGCTCGAGACCGAGCAGCCCTATCAGATCAAGGTTATGTACCTTGCAGGCACGAATCCCATCGTGAACATGGCTGCTGAGGCTCCGCGCGTTTACAAGGCGATGCTCAACTGCCCGTTCATCGTGGTTGCCGATATGTGGATGACCCCGACCGCGACTGCCTGCGCTGACCTCGTCCTGCCTGTTGCCATGAGCTGCGAGCGCGACTCCTTCCGCGAATGGTGGACCCCGAGCCGTGCGATCACCAAGATCACCCAATACGAGGAAGCGAAGTCCGACGAGGAGATTCTCGTTGACCTCTCCCTGCGCTTGAACGGCGACAACGTGCCGTGGCACGATGTCGAGTCCCTGCTCAACTGGGTGCTGGCAAAGGACAACGCACCGCGCACCTGGACCGAGCTCAAGGACATGATGTACGAGTACAACTTCCAGGGCTACCGCCGTTACGAGTCGGGCAAGCTTCGCCCCGACGGACAGCCTGGATTCAACACGATGACGGGCAAGCTCGAACTTCAAAGCTGCCTTCTGGGTGCGCTCGGCTACCATGACCTGCCGTATTTCGAGGAGCCGCCCGAGAGCCCCGTTTCGGCGCCCGAACTCTACAAGGAGTACCCGCTCGTGCTCACCACCGGCAAGCGCCACTGGGAATTCTTCCACTCTGAGCATCGCAATATGCCCACGATGCGCGAATTCCGCCCCGAGCCGACCTTCGACATCAACCCGGTTGACGCCGAGAAGTACGGTATCGAAGATGGACAATGGGTGTGGATTGAGAATCAGCGCGGCCGCTGCCGCCAGATCGCCCACCTGGTGCCGACGATGAAAGAAGGAACCATCTGCGCCGATCATGGCTGGTCGTTCCCCGAAACCGAGGAAGCGGCGCCGAACCTGCAGGGCATCTGGGACGTCAATATCAACAATCTGACCACCCAGTGCGTGGTCGGCGAAACCGGCTACGGCGCTCCCTATCGCTGTCTGCTGTGCAAGATCTACCCGGTGACTGAAGAGAACAGCAAGGTGACGCCTACCCAGGTCGTTGCCCAGATGATCGCGGATGCGGAATAGGAGGAGCAGGAAATGAGCGCAAACGGCCTTTTCATCAACTACGAGTTCTGCACCGGCTGCCACAGCTGCGAGGTGGCGTGCAAGAAGGAGCATAAGCTTCCCAAGGGTCAGTTCGGCATGCACGTGCTGCAGGACGGACCGCGCCAGATGCTCGATGGCAAATGGGAGTTCACTTACATTCCGTACCCCTCGCACCAGTGCGACCTGTGCGCTGAGCGTACGGCGGAGGGGCGCCTTCCCACTTGCGTGCATCACTGCCAGGCGGGCGTCATGGAATACGGGCCGCTCGAAGAGCTTGTGAAATACGCCGAGAAGTACCCGAAGTCGATGATTTACTCGCTGTAGAGAAGCACTAGCTTCACGGAGACCTCGCCTGATGCAAGCCGGCTTTGCTCGCTTCGTGCGCGCGGGCCGGCTTGTGTCGTCGATGGCGAGCCGTATCCGTCAGAGCGTCTGTCGGCCGTTCCTCGTGTGCGGGCCGACTTGCGTCGCGGGAAAGGAATCTTGCCATGGGCTGTATGAGTTGCAATCCCTTTTGCGGGAAGTGCCGGCCGCCTCATCCCAAGCCAGTCGTCTGCAAGGCGTGCGGCAGGCTCGTGATGCGCGGTCGCTATGATGAGTGGGCGTGTCCCAACTGCGGTGCAACCCTGCCTCCCCGCGAGCGGCTCCGCTGTAACTGGACGGGCCTTCTGTGCGACATCCCCTGCATGTACAATGTGCGCGAGAACCCGACGGGTGAGCTTCATCCCTGCAGATGGCCGGACGGCAGCCATCTGCACAAAGGCTGACTGGGCTCGCTCGTTCGGAACCTTGCAATCTGGGTCCAGCTAATCCAGGGCTCGTTAATCCAGGACCCCGAACAGGTAGTGCAGGAATAGGCGCGTGTCGCAGTTGCCCAGATCGATTCGATAGTCGGTCTTGATCTTGTTGAGCCGGTATACCACGGTATTGCGGTGCATGTTCAGGAGGTCAGCCGTCTTTTTCACGCTGCAATCGAAGTATAGGTAGACTTTCAAAAGGCCGAAATCGTTGGTTCCGTTCTCCTCGTCAGCGCGGCGGAGCCTGCTCACGAGGTTCGGCGACGCGGCATACTTCGCGAGGAACTCGGCGGTGTCGGCGTAGGGGTCAACCAGGTAACAGGGGAAATAGCGATTGAATCGGAAAACGCAGTCGAGGTAAGGCTCGCTCGCTTGCAACGCGAGGTACTTCGAATAGTTCTTCTGGCCGTACTCCAAGGCAACATCCGCTTCCATGCGCCCCATATGGCAGTACTCGAGCAGGTCGAAACGCGAGGAAAGCCCTATCTTCGCCTTAAGGCGGGAAATTGCCTCGAACAGCGCTTCTTCAATGCTGGCAATCTTCTTTGAACTTCGCTTTGCCGAAATCATCAGTACATAGATGCGTTGGTCGGCTATCACGGTGCGGCACGCTTGGAGTCCCGTGCGAATCTGATGTGCGATGTGCGCGACGCCGCCGCACTCTTCGGCGCCCGTGATTACCGCTATCTCGAAAACCCCCTCGACCGGCAGGCCGAACAGGCGAGCCTTCTCTTTGAAATCGTAGGGGTCATGGATGTTGTCGTTCAGTATCGACGAAAGAAACGCCGCCCCTTTATCTCGCGAGGGGAGGGTCGTTTGCCAAAATCGATCGAGGCAAGTACCGATTTGGTCGGCGAGCAGGTTAAACAGGAACTGCTGCCAAGGCTTGATTGTTTCAGAAGAGACCATAACGAGATGTGCTGCATAATTTCCCCCGAGGCGATATATCCGCGACATGTTGGGGAGTGGATTGATGGCGTTGCCTCCCTGGTCGAGGTGACTTTTGCTTTGCGCGTGCCAGCGCTGGCCTTGGGCGAGGCGCTCGATTTGGGGAATCATCGAGGTCGGATAGCTACCCGTCTCGATGAGCGCGCGGCTCATGTCGTCGAGCGGAGGGAAGTGCGGTGTCGCGGCGACGCGCGCATAGAGAGCATCGGAGAGGGCGATGTATTTCCCTAGCACTTTCTCGCTCAGGTCAATGAGCTGCTGGGTCGAGCAATTGGAGAGGACAAGGCGCGACATCTCGGCATCCCATTCCCGGATGCCCACGAGGTAGCGGTTGACTGTGCTGCAGACAGCGGCGGGGGAAAGTGAAGTGACGACGAGGGGAAACGCTGCTCGTTCGCTATCGACTGCCGGGTCCTTCGCGTCGTCGGATGCGGTGACCGCGAGAACCGGGCGTGTTTGGCCGTCGCCTGCCATCTTGAGCGCCTGACTGAAGGAAGCGATGAGAAGCGCCTGCTCTCCGTCGTCCTCTTCGATTGCCGAGGCGTCGCTGCTGGCATAGGAAAACGTGCGCAGAGCCCAATCGGGAGGGACCTCGATGGGCACGCTCGCCTTCTCGAGGCAGGGTTCGATGATGCTGAGTGGGAAAAGCATGGAAACCCCCTTTGGCGTACGACCTTCTCGTTGCCATGCATTCGTTGCCCCCATATTACCCCAAGAGTCTTCGTTTCCCGCTTCCATGTGGAATGATGTGTATGCTTCTATTCGCTGTTGCCGTTCTGCTACACTGAAACATGCTTCTTTCGGGTCTGTAGTTGCGGAAAGGCGCGACGTCTTTCCAAGTCCATGGCAGATGCGGTCGAAAGGATCCACGTAAGCGCGTGGGCATTGCCCGCCGTGAGCATGGCGTATCCTAGAGGTAAGTCGCACCGCCCGCTGACATTTTCGCGGCACGGACGCCGCGACGGGCGAGAGGGCTACTAGCGCAAGCGAACGCCCCGGTGCGCGAGTGTGGGGGCAAAGACTAGGTCAGTCGAAAGAGGCAACGTACCGATTGAATTAGACGGAGGATGATGTGAGAAAGCGTTCGTTCGTTGCGGTTGCCTTTGCGGCGCTGCTCGCGGTCGGCCTGTTCGGCCTGGCCGGATGCACTGGATCGGGCACCTACCAGCCGGAGCTGAAGTCCGCTGAGGTGGCGCCCCCGGTCATCGGCGAGGAGGGCACCCTGCGCGTGGGCGTCAACACCGAGAACCCGCCTCTGGCCGGCATGGGCAGCGGCAAGATCATCGGCATCGACGTGGACATCGCCGCGGCTCTCGCCGACGAGCTGGGGCTGAAGCTGTCGGTGGTGGACGTGGGCAGCGATCCGGCCGGGGCGCTCGCCAACGGCACGGTGGACGTGGTGCTCGGCATCGACGACTCCGCGAGCGACGGCGATTTCTGGCGCTCGGCCTCCTACCTGCCCACGGGCATCGCCCTGTTCGCGCTGAGCCCCGACGCGGGCATTCCCACGCAGGATTCCGGCGCCACCTTCGCCGCCCAGGTTTCCTCGAAGAGCGCCTGGGCCGTCTCCAACGGGTTCGGCGAGTCCAGCCTCACGCCCACCGACAGCCTGAAGGAGGCCTTCGAGGCACTTGAGGCCGGAAGCGTGCAGTACGTGGCCGCCGACGCCGTCATCGGCCTGTACGCGGCCCATGGCCAGGGGCTGGATGTATCCATCGTCGCCATGCTCATGTCGCCGACCGGCTATTGCATGGGCGTCTCCAACGAGAACGTCGATTTGCAGACGGCCGCCGGCGACGTGCTCGCGCGCCTGGTGAGCGACGGCACCATCAACGTCATCGAGCGCAAGTGGCTCGGCACCACCGTGGCCCTGGGCGATCTTACCGTCGTCAGCGATCTGACCGCCTCCGCCGCCGACGCCGTCACGGGTTCCGATAGCGAGGACACGGGTGATTCAGGCGACACGGGCTCCAGTGATTCCGGTGACTCGGGCGACACAGGTTCCGAAGACACCGGCTCCGGCGACTCGTCGGACGGCTCCGATGAGTCCAGCGATACCGGCAGCGGCGACGACTCTGGCAGCGAGGACTCCGGCGATGCAGGCGACTCCGGCAGTTCCGGCGACGAGGATGCGACCGAATAGCGATCCGCCTCATCCTCTCAACACAAAAGCGGTCCGACGGCAAGTTCCGTCGGACCGCTTGCTTTGCGGGCTTGTCGAGTTTAGCTGGAGCCTAGCTCAGGAAGTCGTCCAGGATCTCGGCTTCGGCCTCTTCCTCGGTGAGGCCCAGCGTCATGAGCTTCACGATCTGGTCGCCGGCGATCTTGCCGATGGCGGCCTCGTGCACGAGCATGGCGTCCTCGCTGGCGGCCTCGATGCCGGGGATAGCCTTCACCTTGGCGTTGCCCATGATGATGGCGTCGCACTGCACGTGCCCGCGGCAGGCGCACTCGCCGATGACGAGCGGGTTGAACACCTGCACGGAGTCGTCCTGGGCCACCGAGCGGGAGATCACCTGCACGGAAGAGCCCTCGCCCTTCAGCTCCACCTTCATGTTGGAAATGGCGGTCTGGTTGCCGTGGGTGAGCAGCTTCTCGGTGAGTACGAGCTTGGCGTCCGCGCCCAGCTCGGCGTTGGTGTCGCGCACGGTGGAGGTGACGCCGCGCAGCTGTACCATCTCCATCTCGCAGGAGGAGCCCTCCTCCATGTACACGTTGGTGGTGGGGTTCAGGATGCGCTCGCCTGAGCCATCGCCCTCGCCGTAGTGCTTCTCCACGTAGCGTACGCGGCTGTTCTTCCCCAGATAGAAGCTGTGGATGCCGTCGTGCTCGGAGGCGTCGTGGGAATCGTTGTGGATGCCGCATCCGGCGATGATGGTGATGTCGCAGTTCTCGCCCACGTAGAAGGTGTTGTACACGACGTCCTTCAGGCCCGACTTCGTCACGATGACGGGGATGTACACCGTCTCGCCCTTGGTGCCGTCCGCGATGCGGATGTCGATGCCGGGGTTGTCGGTCTTGGTGGAAATGTCGATGTAGGCCGAGGAATGGCGCTCGACCAGCTCGCCGTCCTTGCGCACGTTGAAGGCGCCCTTCGGCATGCCGTGCATATTGGCGATCTCGGCGAGCAGGTTCTCGTCGATGGGGGAAAGATCAACGGTCATAGTTGTCTCCTTTTGCAACTAGAAAAGACGTGCGGCGGGCGGGATGGCGGGTGTTCCGACCGAGCGAGTTCCGCAGCGACGGGAAGTGTCCAGTGGACACTTCCCCAAAGCGAGGACTG
>USJN01000047.1 GCA_900554945.1 uncultured Coriobacteriaceae bacterium
GAGAGCCGTCGATCTTGTTCAGCGACGAGGAGTGGGATGTGGCCGTAGGCGGGATGCGGCAGGCTAAGCAGGTTCTGAAGGTAGATCTGCTGCGGGGTCGAGCATAGCAAGTCGACGCCTCTCACCACGCTGTTCACCCCCTGTGCCGCATCGTCGACGACGACGGCGAGCTGATAGGCGAAAGCTCGATCGGATCGGCGAACGAGGAAGTCGCCGCAATCGTGCTCAAGGTTTTGGGAGTAATCGCCCTGGATGGTGTCATGAAACGAGATGTCCTTGTCAGGGGTGCGCAGCCGCATAGCGGGCATGCGTCCCGAAGCCTCCTTCGCCGCGCGCTCCTTGGCGGAAAGCAACCGGCAGGTTCCCGGATAGACGAGCTTTTCCCCACGATGAGGGGCAGATGCCGCATGCAAATCTGCGCGCGTGCAGTAGCAGGGGTAGATAAGGCCCCTCTCCTTGAGCGAATCGAAGGCGGCAGCGTAGACCTCGTCCCTATTGTGCTGAAAGAAGGGGCCGAGATCCCATGTCAAGCCAAGCATCTCGAAATCGCGCTGCACTGCGTCGATATACTTCGGCTTCGAGAGTTCGCGGTCCAAATCCTCGATGCGCAGAACGATATCACCACCCTGGGACTTCGCGACGAGCCACGCCGCAAGCGCAGCGTAGATGTTGCCCGCATGCATGCGCCCCGTGGGCGACGGAGCAAAACGCCCGACCACCTTCTCGCTCACCGCATAACCCCTTTCGCTCCCTCATGATGCAACAACCAGAACAAACCCCAAGCCCCGCGCAAGCCAGAGCCCCAAAACAACGATGCCGACGACAAACGCCGCCGGCATCGAGAAAAGACTAAAAGCGCTACTTGCGCAAATCCTTCACGTGCTTTGTCTTGCCGGTCGAGCGCTCGATGCCACCTGGCTCGACAAGCTTCACCTTCACGCCAACAAGCAGCGTGCCCTTGAGCTTTTCGGCGACCATCTGGCGGAAGTTATCCATCACCTCGAACGAGTCGCTGAATGCCTCAGGCTTGAGCTCGACGTTGACCGTCATGCGATCAAGACCGGTCTCATTGTCAACCACAATGAGGTAGTGCGGGGTGACACCCTCGATGCCCGCGAGCACGTCCTCGACCTGGCTCGGGAACACGTTCGTACCGCGGATGATGAGCATGTCGTCGCAGCGCGCGCGGACCTTCTGCATGCGCGCATGCGTGCGGCCGCAGCTGCACTTCTCGGTAACGACGCGCGTCAAGTCGTGCGTACGGTAGCGAAGCACAGGGATGCCTTCTTTGTCGAGCGGCGTCAAAACGAGCTCGCCCATCTCGCCTTCAGGCACGGGCTCGCCGGTCACCGGGTCGACGACCTCCCACAGGAAATGGTCCTCGGCTATGTGCTGCATATCGCGCTCAGCAAGGCACTCGCCCGACACGCCCGGCCCCATGACCTCGGTCAACCCGTAGTTGTCGGTGCACACGATGTGCATGCGGTTCTCGATTTCCGCCTTGAGCGCAGGCGGGCAGGGCTCACCGCCGAAAAGCCCGACGCGCAACGTCGACTTCTCCCAATCGTAGCCCATCTTTTCCCCCACCTCGCAAATATGGAGCGCGTAGGTGGGCGTCGCGATAATCACGGTCGTACCGTAGTCCTCGATCATCTGGATATGGCGCTCGGTGTTGCCCGAACCCGCCGGAATCATCGTGCAGCCAAGTTTCATGCAGCCGTAATGGAGGCCGAAACCGCCGGTGAACATGCCGTAGCCGAACGCCATCTGCACGCGATCGCCCGGGACGACGCCCGCCATGCTGGCAAGACGCGCGATGCAATCGCTCCAAACGGCCATGTCATGCTTGGTGTAGCCAACGACAATCGGCTTGCCCGTCGTTCCCGAGGAAGAGTGCATCTCGACAATCTTGTCGAGCGGCTGGGCGAAAAGCCCATAGGGGAACGTCTCGCGCAGCGCGTTCTTATCGGTGAAGGGAAGCTTGCGGATATCTTCGAGCGTCTTGATGTCCTCGGGCGTAACGCCCATCTCATTCATCTTATCGCGATACCACGCCACGTTCTCGTAGGTGTAGGCAACCTGCGCGATCAGCTTCTCAAGCTGGATTGCGCGGATGCGCTCGCGGCTCGAGGTCTCCATGGCGCGATCGAACATGGGAAGCACGTCGAAATTCCCCGCAGCAGCAGCCTTGAGGGCGGCGCCTTTCACGGAGGGATCGAATATCTCTTCAGCGGTACTGTTCACTATCATCACAACTTTCTTAAGCGGTTACGCAACAAGATGCGCAAGATCATCCTGGCCCAGAAGCTCAACGGGCTCGCTTTCGAGCATCCTCTCGGCGGCAGCGACGTCGTTCACCGAGAGGACGATATACGTGCTGATAAGCGAATAGCTATACGTTACATTGATGTGGCAGTCGGCGATAATTCCCATGACGCGCGCAAGCTCGCCAGGCGTGTCCTCCAAACGCAGCACGAGCACCTCGGACTTCGCGCAGGCGGCATTCTGCTCACGAAGCACCGCGAGCGCCGCATCGGGGTTGTCGACGATGAAGCGCACGATACCGTAATCGCCGGTATCCGAAGCGCTGTAGCCGCGAACGTTGACGCCCGCCTCGACGAAGGAATCGAGCACGCGTACGAGATGGCCGGGCTCGCTTTCGATGAAGACGCTGATTTGGGAAACGCTCATAAGACCACTCCTTCTCGCTTATTCCGCGGAAAACGAGGCACCCAGCTTGAACGCCTCGAGGTTGACATCGAGATACTTCTCGGGAACGCGGGCGGCGATGACCCGGTTCCACACCTCTGTCGGGAAGCCGAGGGCGCGAGAGAGCGCACCGAGCAGCACGACGTTGGCGGCCTTCGTGGTGCCCGCCTTGCGGGCAAGCTCGGTTGCGGGAATGAGCATGGCCCCCGCATCGCGCAACCGCTCGCGCGCATGCTCGGGCATGGAGGCGCGCCCCGTAGCGACGGGAAGCGGCTTGATCGACTCGTCGTTCACAAAGAGGCTGCCGCCTTCCTTCACATAGGGAAGGTTGCGAAGCGCCTCGGTCGTCTCGAACGACACGACGCAGTCCGCCGACCCCAAATCGGCGATCATGGACTGGACCTTATCACCGAATCGCACGACGGTGGTCACCGCGCCGCCGCGCTGGGCCATGCCGTGGATCTCGGAAACCTTCACGTCAAGCCCACTCTCTTCGGCAGCACGGGCAAGCAAATCGGCAGCGAGAATCGTGCCTTGGCCGCCAACGCCGCAAAGAAGAACCGTTTTAGTGTTCGAACTCATCGGGCCCCCTCCTAATCCTGAGCGATGAAGCCGCGTACACAGTACTGCGCGCACTGCCCGCAGCCGATGCACATGTCACGATCGATAAGCGCCTGGCCGGTCGACTCGTCCTTGGAAATCGCAGGACAGCCGAGGGTGATGCACACGCCGCATGCCGTGCACTGGGAAGAAACCTCGAATACAGGCTCGCGATGGCGCTCGAGCAGAACGCACGGAGCCCTGAAGACGATCACCGAAAGCGTATCGGTGGCGGAAGTTGCCTCTTTCAAGGCGCGACGGACGGCCCTCGCATCGTGCGGATCGACCGTGCGAACGTCCTCGATGCCGAGTGCATTCAAGACGCCTTCCATATCGAGCTCGCGCGAAGGGCGGTGTTGGAGCGTCTCGCCGTTGAACGGGTTGCCCTGGCGGCCGGTCATGGCCGTCGTGCGGTTGTCGAGGATGCACACGGTGCCCGCGCCCTTGTTGTAAACCGTCGAGATGAGCGACGAGAGGCCGGAATGCGCGAACGTGGAGTCGCCGATCACGGCGACGACGGGACGATGCTCCCGGCCTGCGAACGCAAGCTCGAAGCCGTGGGCCATCGACACGGATGCGCCCATGTCAACGCAGGTGTCCATCGCGGAAAGCGGCGGCAAAGCGCCCAACGTGTAACACCCGATGTCGCCCGTCACGATGGCCTTGCAGCGCGAGAGCTCCTTGAAGACGAGGCGATGCGGGCAGCCGGGGCACAGCGCAGGTGGGCGACCCGGAACGTCTGCCTGAGCGGCAGCGTGCGCGGGCTCGGGGAAACCGAAAGCGGCGCGGATGAGCCCGACCGAGAGCTCGCCGTCGCGCGGAAGGGGCTCGGGGAAGGCGGCAACATCAATTCCGAGCGCGGACACGGCATCGGCCAGATAGCACGACGCCTCCTCGACGACGTAAAGCGTCTCAACGCTCTCAGCGAACGAGTGAAGCGCCTTCTCGGGAAGGGGCCACGTGCATCCAAGCTTGAAGACCGATGCATCGGGCAACCCTTCCAGCACATGCTGGGAAACCGCGCCGGCGCAGACGACGCCGACCTTGTCGCCTCGCCTTATGACCTGGTTGTACGCGCAGGTCTCGGCCCATTCGGAGAGCGCCTCGATGCGCTTGAGCTGCACCTTGCGGCGCGGCTTCGCGAACGCTGGCATCATGACCCACTTCGCAGGGTTGCTCTCGTAGGGAGCGGGCTCGACCTCTTTTCGGGACCCGACCTCAACCGGCGTCTTCGTATGCGAGACGCGAACCGACGAGCGAATGAAGAAGGGCACATCGAATCGCTCGGAAAGCTCGAACGCGTCGCGCGTGAACGAGAGCGCCTCGGCGGAATCGGCGGGGTCGAGCATGGGAATATGCGCCGCGCAGGCGTAGTAGTGGGAATCCTGCTCGTTTTGCGAGGAGTACATGCCGGGATCGTCGGCAGCCAGCACGACAAACCCTCCGCCGACGCCGGTATAGGCGGCCGTGAATAGGGGATCCGCCGCGACGTTCACGCCGACGTGCTTCATAGTCGAAAGAACGCGAGCGCCACCGGCAGATGCGCCGATGCCCACTTCAACGGCAACCTTCTCGTTCACGCACCACTCGGCGTAGACGCCGTCCTTCTTCGCGAACGCCTCGAGCGTCTCGGTCGAAGGGGTGCCCGGGTATGCGACGCCAATGCGCGCGCCGGCTTCCCAGGCCCCTTGCGCGATGGCCTCGTTTCCGCTTAGCAGTTCCATGTGAAATTCCCTCTCGTAAATCTCGCCTTATGCGTCGATGCGCCTATTCCTCCCGATAGACGAGGCAGAAGGCTCCGATTTGCACCACGTCGCCCTCATGAAGCTCGCGCGCCTCGACATTGTCGTTGTTCACCCACACCCCGTTGAACGAGCTGTCGTCGGTGATCGTATAGCCATCCCCGGTCGGCTCGACCACGGCATGGCTACGCGAGACCGTCATATCATTTAGGAAGATGTCGCACTGCGGGCTGCGGCCCACACTCATCGGCGCGTTGCCCAGCTTGAAGACCATCCCAATCTGAGGGCCCTTCACAACCCTCAGAACGAACTGATGCTGCGGATGCTCCGCCACAGGCACTTCCCCGCCCTCGACGGAGAACGGCTTGAAGCTCTGCGTCGCACCGAGCAATTTAAATCCGCAGGTCGGACACGCGGAAGCACCCGAGCTAAGAGTTGCACCGCAAACGGGGCATGTTTCAGTCATAATGCTTGTCCTTCTTTCGTCTTGCTTATGAAAGTCTAGCGAATTAAAGCGTGGTCTTCGTTCTGTCGTTGATGAGCGGGGTGTCGTTCAAGTCAACGGACTCGGCGACGCTCTGAGCTCCGGTGAAACCCGAGAACAGCCGACTTACCCAAATGCCCACGGCCTCAAGGGGGTTCGGCGCCGCAACGTCCTCGCACGCAATGAGGTCGACCGTGGCAAGCGTCTCGTTGTGCTGCTTGAAGACCGCCGTGCCCACCTTGTCGCCCTCGCGAACGTTCCCGCTCACCGTGTTGAACTCCATTGTACAGCTCACATTGCCTTTGAGGGAGAACACATCGAGCGCGCCATCGGGTTCTGAAAACGTCGCCTTGATCGTCTTGTCGGGCCAGTCTGCATGCGCGACCTCCGCGACGACAGGAACATCTTTAGTGGAAGTCCCCCACGTCATTGTGACCGTCTCGCTTGCATGGGCGTACGGATAGCTCTCGCTGTTCGAGTACACCCAGTCGAACAGCGTTTTCGCATCGGTGAAGCGCTGCTGCTCGCTTGAGGAGTTGAGCACAATCGCATAGAGGTCGAGCCCGTCGCGGTTGCAAGCACCCGCGAAACATTCCCCGGCAAGGGAGGTGAATCCCGTCTTGATACCGCAAGCGCCCTCGTAGACGCCGATGAGCTCGTCGGTCGACTCAAGCTCGAGCGGGGTTGCGACCCCGGCTCGCGTGACGGTGATCGTCGCCTTGTCCTTGGAGACAATGTCGCGAAACGTCTGGCTCTTCATCGCGTAGGCGGACATCGTTGCCACATCGCGGGCCGTACTGTGCATATCGCCCGCATACTGGTTGAAGTCGAGCCCATGGGGATTCGCGAACAGCGTGTTCGTGCATCCGAGAGCCGCCGCCTTGGCGTTCATCGCGGAGACGAACGCAGCCTGAGCTCCGCTCTCGCCGCCGAGCTTCGCGCCCACGGTATCCGCGATGGCGATAGCCGCATCGTTGCCCGACGAGGTGAGAAGCGCCTTGATGGCGTCCTCCATCGAAAGAACGTCGCCCTCCTTGAGCGATGCCGAGGACTCGCCGATAGAGGCCGCCTCAGCGCTCACCGTCACCTGATCGGTGAGCTGGGAGTTCTCCAAGGCAACGATCGCCGTCATGATCTTGGTTACCGAGGCGATATGCGTCTGCTTGTCGGGGTCGCGCTCGAAGTACACCGTGCCGTTGCCGTCGATCACATAGACGTACGTCGCATCGACGCTCGGGCACTGAGAGACGGCAAGTCCACGCGACTCGACGGTCTCACCTGCAACGACATCGGTTTTCGCGACACCCGCGAAGGCGGTGGCGGGCACAAGGGCGAACGAGAGCGAGACTGCGAGAACACAGGCGCAAAGCGCGGAAAGCGCCCGCACCCCGAAGGGGGCACGGGCGCTGCGCGCGATATGATGGGAGCTAGCAATCAAGCTGGTAAACCTCTTCTGGAGAAACGGTAACGAAGCCGGCCTCTTCGAGCTTAGCCTCGATGCCTTCCGCCTCGCCAATCTTCAGCACGTCGATGGCTGATTCGGGATTGACGGAGAAGCAGTAGCCGTACTCGATGTTGACGGACTGCTGGTCCAAAAACTCGAGCAGCGTCGCAAGCCCGCCCTTCACGTTGGGAACGCGAACGGCGAGAACCGGGGTGACCATCGCGCGATAGCCGGCAGCGCGAAGCGCCTCGGCGGCGGCGTTGGGCGTATCGGCAAGCACGCGAGCAACGCCGAAGTCTGCCGTGTCAGCAAGGTTTAGGGCATGCAGGTTCACGCCCGCATCACTCAGCACGCGGCATGCAGCGGCGAGACGGCCCTTGTCGTTCTCCAGGAAAACAGTCAGCTGAGAAATCATTAGTGCTTCCCTTCTCTCAAGTCGATGACGCGCTTAGCCTTGCCTTCGCTGCGCTCGATGGACTTCGGCTCGACGATCTTGATGTCGACCTTGATCTGCAGGTTGCTCTTGAGCTCGGCACCAAGGCGCGCCTTCAAGTCCTCGAGCTTGCGGATCTCATCGATCGGGAACTCGGGCACGGTCTCGACGTTCAACGTGACCTTGTCGAGCGGGCCGTTGTCGGTGAGCACGATCTGGTAGTGCGCCGTGATCTCGTCGAAGCCGGTGATGATCTGCTCGATCTGCGACGGGAACACGTTCACGCCGCGGATAATCATCATATCATCGGAGCGGCCGATGATGCGGTCGATCTTGCGGTGGGTGCGCCCGCATGCGCACTCCTCATTGATGATGCGGGTGATATCGCGTGTGCGGTAGCGCACAAGCGGGCAGCACTCGCGCGTGAGCGTGGTGAACACGAGCTCGCCATAGGTACCGTCGGGCACCGGCTGGAGCGTCTCGGGGTCGATGATCTCGGCGAAGAAGTGATCTTCCGCCAGGTGCAGGCCATGGGACTCGGGGCACTCCATCGCAACGCCGGGGCCCATAACCTCGGAGAGGCCATACACGTCGCAGTAGCGGATGCCGAGCTTGTCGCGAATCTCCTGGCGCATGTTCTCGGAAGCAGGTTCGGCGCCGAAAATGCCAGCGGAGAGCTTGAAGTCCTTCGCGGGGTCATAGCCCATGCTGATAGCCGTATCAGCCAGATAAAGCGCGTAGGAAGGCGTGCAGCACAGGATGTCGGTGCCGAGGTCGACCATCATCTGAATCTGGCGCTTCGTGTTGCCCGAAGAGGTCGGGATAACCGAGCAACCTGCCGCCTCTGCGCCGTAGTGCGCACCGAGACCGCCCGTGAACAAGCCGTAGCCGTAGGACACCTGAACGGTCGAATCGGCAGAGCCGCCTACCATGTAGATGCCGCGGGCAAAGCACTCGCCCCAGTTCTTAATGTCATTTGCGGTATGCCCCACGACCGTCGCCTGGCCGGTGGTGCCAGAGGATGCGTGGATGCGGGCAACGTCTTTCTTCGGAACGGCGAACAGGCCGAACGGGTAGGCATCGCGCATATCCTGCTTGACAACGAACGGGAACTTCGCGAGATCCTCGAGGCAGGTCAGGTCGTCGGGCGTGACACCTGCCTCGGCGAAGGACTTCTTATAGAAATCGACGTTGTCATACGCGTGACGAATCGACTTCTTCATTCGCTCGAGCTGCAACTCGCGCAACTGCTCGCGCGGCATGGTCTCGATTTCTTCTTGGAAATACACCTC
>USJN01000048.1 GCA_900554945.1 uncultured Coriobacteriaceae bacterium
GCTGAATTATCCGTGGTTCATCCTCCCTAGGTGAGGAATCTTTGCGGCGGAAAGGCTTGCTGGAAGGGGAATCGTGCGGAAGCGATCAGGTGAGGCGGACGCTCAGCTGCGGGGTTGAGGCTGGCATCCGTAGGTTGACCGACCAGGCGCGAGATTGAGCGAATGCAAGTCAGCCCCTCGCGCGTGATGATCTCGGGGCTTCCGTGGCGATCCTACTGCGTTGCCAAAGCACCGTTTGACCCCTTCGCGCGCCGCTACTTGTTCTCGATGCTTCCGATGTTTTTGAGCTCGATGCGGATGAGCCCGTTTGACGTGCTGGTGAACTCGATGAACTCGGGATTCTGCGCGTACTCTGCCGGGAAGGTGATCTCGATGCCGGTGTCGGTGCGGATCTTGTGGTTGCGCGTGACGCGCTTGGCGACCGCGCGTTCGACGGGCGCGTGCTCGGGAAGATTTTCCTTCTGCGCCGCTTCGACGAAGCTGCGGCGCGGCCCCTCGTCCTCGAACACCTCTTCGACGAACTCGTCGAAGGGCACCTCATCGGAGTCTTCGGCGTTCTCGGCGACGTACGCCTTCGCCTTCGCCGTGGCGATCGCCGCGTTGGCACCGTACTCGTTGGCAACCTTCTCGACCAGGCGCATCGTCGTGTCGATGAGCTCCTTGCTCGACGCTTCCATCGTGCACTGAAGCAGGCCCTGCGGGATGAGGTAGCGCTCCTCGCCAGCAATCTCGCGCGCCTTGTCGACGAACTGCACCGACATGGTGCGGACGTCCACCAGGGCAAACGAGGAGATTTTCTGCGAGGGGCTCGGCAGGATGGCGTGGTGGCGCTCGATGCGGTTCACCGACGCGCCGTCTTCGGCCTTGCCCACCTCGTGCATGAATGCCGGCTTGCTCTCGAGAAGCAGCAGTCCGAAGTAGCGGGTGCTTCTTCCGGCGAACGCCGCATCGAGCTCGGCCTGGGCAGCCGCGGCTTCTTCTTCGGACATCTCCGCGAGGTCATCCGCGGCGAGCTTCGGGGCGCGCGGCGAGTCCTCGAAATCGACGACGAGCAGGTCGCACGAGGCCGGCTGCTCCATGCGGCTAAGCTCGCTTCCTAGGAATTCGGCGATCATGAGCGAGAGGTCGGTGAAGTTGTTCTGCCCGTTCAGGTAGTCGGAAAGCTCGTTTTTGAAACCGCTTTCGGCCTCGAACTCGCCGCGCTTGTTGTCGATGTTGCCCAGCGCATGCTTCGCGACGCGCTGCACGTAGGATTTCACGTTCTTGTCCGAGAGGTCCAGCTCTTCCTGCGAAAACACGTTCACGCATGAGACGAAATCGAAAACGTGCAAAATGGCGTGGTTGATTTTGAACATGGAATCGGGCTCCCTCTCGTGACGAATAGCGGGAACACACATTACCCCATGAAGTGCGCGTGGGCAAACGCAAGTCGGCTGTGCAGTGGAGGGGCTGGCATTTGAGGTGCGCTCGAAAATGGCGGACGCAAGTCGGTCTCGGTGCGATGGGGAGGTCGGGCGTTTGGGAGCGCGCGAAATGGCGGCTAAAGACGGCGGCGTGCGACGGGGGATGCTGGGCGTTTCGGAGCGTGTGCGAAAATGGCGTGCGCAAGCCATTTTCGCCGCGATGGAGGGTCCAGGTCGGGGTGTTCAAGGGCGTGTACAAAATTGACGATAAGTTGCGCAGGAATTGTGTATGACACCACAAAATGCATAACAATGGGGATTAACTCTGTTCGATTTCGCTTCGAATGGGACATTATTGGGACAGCAAAGTCGATTATTGGGTTGGCTTCATCGTTTCTTCACAACTTATCGTCATTTTTGTACAGGGTGGGCATCGGGAAGGCCGGTTGAGTCTGCTTGCTTGCGGGGAGGAGCGGGAGCAGCAGCCGCCCGCCCACGAGGAGCGCGACACCCGCGCGGCCTGAGAGGTACGTGGAGCTCGTGATGCTCGCGAGGTTCGCAACACGCGCGACACCCGCGCCGCCCGCGAGACGCACGGAACCCGCGACACCCGCGACACCCGCGACACGCGCAGAGGCATTGGAGAAGACGCGGGCCCGACCGATTCCGTGCTACACTGATTTGCCGAGAACACCGCGACTCGGGAGGGTCTTCCATGTCTAAAACTGTGGCCGTCATCGATGGCAATTCGCTTATGCACCGCGCCTACCACGCCGTTCCGCCCACGATGAACGCGCCCGACGGCACGCCGACCAACGCGTGCTTCGGCTTCATCGCCATGCTGCTGAAGTTTGTGGAGATGGCGCACCCGGACGCCATCGTGTGCGCCTTCGATGCGGGGCGCCCGAAGTGGCGCATGGAGGCGATCGAGCAGTACAAGGCGCAACGCCCCCCGATGGATGACGCGCTGAAAGTGCAGTTTCCCCTGATGGAAGGCCTGCTCGAAGCGATGAACGTCCCAGTTGTACGCGTAAAAGGATGGGAAGGCGACGACATCTTAGGCACCGTGTCCGCGCGCGATGAGGCGCTCGGGTACCGCACGCTGCTCGTGTCCGGCGATAAGGACGTCTACCAACTCGTGAGCGAGCTCACCCACGTCGTCACGACCAAGAAGGGCATCACCGACGTCGCGATCTACGGCCCCGACGAGGTCTTCGAGCGCTACGGTGTCACACCCGCCCAGTTCCCCGACTTCCTCGGGCTTAAGGGCGACGCGTCCGACAACATCCCCGGCGTGCCTGGCGTGGGCGACAAAACGGCCGCGAAGCTGCTTTCCGCCTACGGCAACCTCGAGGGCATCTACGAGCACACCGGCGAGCTCAAAGGCAAGCAGAAGGAGAAGATCGAGACCAACCGCGACCAGGCGTTCGCGAGCCGGAAGGTGGCGACCATCTCGCGCGATGTCGATTTCGAGCTCGACTTGGAGGACGCGGCGTTCCCCTCGTTCGACGCCGCGCGCGTGACGGCAGCCTTCAAGAACGTCCGCTTCAATGCGCATCTGACCCACGTGCTGAACCTCGTGGGGGAGAAGGCGCCTGCCGAGCGCGCCGCGCTTTCGTGGGAGCCCGTTCTGCACGGGGCCGACGCGCATGCCGCCGTTAAGGGCGCGATTGCGGAGGGGGAACGCGTGGGCATCGCGTTCGTCGAGCCCGAGCAGGCGTCGCTGTTCGACACGGGCGCGTTCGCGGCATTTTCCACCTCGAAGGGCGTTGCTTCCTTCGAAGGCGACGAGGCGCTTTCGGTGCTTGCCCAGGTCGTGGCGCAGGGGCGCTTCGCCGCGCTCGACGCGAAGGAGATGCTGCACCGGGTGTATCCCGCGGACACGACGCAGGAGGCTCGCATCACCGACGAGGAGCTGTTTGCGGCTGAAATCTTCGACGTGGGGCTTGCGGGCTACGTGATGAACTCGTCCGTTTCCGACTATACGCTCGAATCGCTCGCCGACGAGTACTTAGGCGGGGCCCTTCCCGAGGTGAAGACCGACGAGGAGCGTGCCTGCGTGCTCGCCGCGGCGGCGCGCGCGCTCGAGGAGCCGCTTTCCCGCGCGCTCGAAGACGACGGGTCGATGCGCACCTACGCCGAGATCGACCTGCCGCTTGTTCCCGTGCTCACCGCGATGGAGCGCACGGGCGCCGCGATCGACGTCGCACACCTTGACGAGATCGGCGAGCGCACGCAGGGCGACGTTGATGCCTTGCGCGCGCGGATCATCGAGCTTGCCGGCGAGGAGTTCAACGTCGACTCGCCCAAACAGCTCGGTCATATCCTGTTCGAGGTCTTGGGCCTGCCGCCGAAGAAGAAGACGCAGCGCGGATATTCCACCGACGCGAAGGTGCTCAAGGAGCTCGCCGAGGTTCACGAGCTGCCCGCGCTCGTCCTGCGCTACCGCGAGCTCGCCAAGATCAAGTCGACCTACATCGATGCGCTGCCCCGCATGCGCGCAACCGACGGGCGCGTCCATTCCTCGTTCAACGAGACGGTGACGACGACGGGGCGTTTGTCCTCGTCAGACCCGAATTTGCAGAACATCCCCGTGCGCACCGAGTTCGGCCGCCACATTCGAGAGTGCTTCGTGCCGCTCGACGAGGACTCGCTGTTTCTCTCGGCTGACTACTCGCAGATCGAGCTTCGCCTGCTCGCGCACCTGTCGGGTGACGAGCACCTGGTCGCGGCTTTCAACAGCGGCGCCGATTTCCACGCATCGACGGCGAGCCGCGTGTTCGGCATCCCTGTGGAGGAAGTGACGCCCGAGCTTCGCTCCCGCGCGAAGGCTGTGAACTTCGGCATCGTCTACGGGCAGCAGGCGTTCGGGCTCTCGCAGAGTCTTGGTGTACCGTTCGGCGAGGCCAAGGACATGATCGACCGTTACTTCGAGGCCTATCCCGGCGTGCGCGCGTACCTGGACGCCACGGTCGAGCAGGCGCGCGAGCGCGGGTACGCAGAGACGATGTTCGGCCGCAAGCGCCACATTCCCGAGCTCCATGCGGGCAACGCGAACCTGCGCGGGTTTGGGGAGCGCACGGCGATGAACCATCCCATGCAGGGCTCGGCCGCCGACATCATCAAGCTCGCGATGATCGAGGTGTCGCGCAGGCTGCGGGAAGAGGGCTTCGCCGCGAAGCTGCTCATCCAGGTGCACGACGAACTGGACTTCAGCGTGCCCCGAAGCGAGGTCGAGGCGCTCTCGGCCATGGTGCGCGAGGTGATGGAGGGCGTCGTCGAGCTTAAGGTTCCCCTCATCGCCGACGTTTCGAGTGCCCCCACCTGGGCGGAAGCACACTAGAAGGCTAGGGAAGGCGCAGCTTCCCTAGCCGCGGGCGGCGCGCTTACTGCTCTGCACACGGCAGAATCCCCAAATTCGGCAAGCCTTTCTCTATTGCTCCACGCGTATGCTCAGCGAGATATGATTCGTTAAGTCTCGATTTGCTGTATGTGAGAAAAGTACCGCGCGTTTTCTCGATAAGCTCATGTGTGAAGAATTGCTCCCAGCTGAAGAAGTCGGCACTTTCGATATAAGAGGCTGGACTCCGAAGCATCTCCTGCGTTCGTTTGTCGGGAAATAGGCCCGATTTCAGGACAAGCCACTCAAATGATTCGGGCAGGAAGAGCTTAATGCGCTTGAATCGTTGAAGCGATACAAGGAACTCCATTTCGGGTCCGAATGCTGCTCCGTCGGCGATTACAAGGATATCCCGCTCTTTCCTATTGAGCGCAATATCGTAGATGTTCGACTTCCCGCCTGCGCTTATGCAGGGTATGCCGCTATTTTTGCAAAGTACGGCAAAGAATTCGTAGCCAGAGTTACTGTCTTCGACGATGACAACTTGCGGCTTTGCGCCGTCGAACTCGCTTTTCCCGTAAATGCGGTATGTGGAGGCATAGGTTCGTGAATAGACGGGGTACTTCGTTGTTGAGCGGTTGGTGTTCTTAAGGCCGTAAATCTCGTCGACGCTGTAGGGGAGTTGTGGAAGCGATTCTCGCGCGACCAACACGTAATAGTTGCTGCTACGGCGTGCCGCGTGCGCGAATTCGTGCGATTTCATGAAGCTGCTGTCCTCGTCGATGAACACGATGCTGTTCTCGATGAACGAAAGATCACGCAGCCAGTTACGCCCTGCGAGTATTTTGCAGGGAACATCGCAATTAATGACCACGCCGCTGTTTGCTCCAAGCTCGTCATAGGCGGCAATGAGCTCGAGAAGAGTTGTCTTCCCGGTTGCGCTCTTGCCTTGAAGAATGGTGAGGTTCCTTGAAACGGTGAGCTTGATCTGCACTTTGTTGTTGCGGACTACAACATCGTGGACTCCTCTCATTTTGCGGACTCCCTCAGGCATTTGGCTGCAACGAGAACAAGCTCGTCCATCGAATGGACAACTTCGTCGGTGTTGGCGACATGGATGGTGAACCGCCTTTCACCGAAGTTCATGAGGTGATAAAGATTGACAGTGACATCTTGGGCCTTGCCGATGGCTAGAATCCACCGTGCGCAATTATCACCGCAATTGGAGGCGTTGTAGATGTTCTCGGGCATGAAATGCATGAGAAGCAAAGTCTTTGTGCCGCTTGAGAGTTTTTCGGGCGGGATGACGCCGAGGACCTTCGTTTCGATGGCATTGGGACCCAAGACAACGCCGCGATCGACGGCCTTGATGATCTTTTGGGCGAAAGGGTCTTCGAGCCACTCGGCCGAGTAAACGTTGTTGAAAAAGATAGACGTATTGTAGATAACGCCGTCCATGTCTCCATAGTGAATTGTAAGCAAGGCAAAACCTTTCTTCGTTGGAGCAAAGTATATATCAGGAAGGCGAGCGGGAGGGTTGCGGGCCGTCGGAATCGGCCGATTGCGAATCCGCGGTATAATGGGCCAATCTCAGCCGACCGCAAGGAGGACCCGTGCTTCAAAACGACAAGATTTGGATGGCGCAGGGCGAAAACCCCTGCTATCTGCTCCTCAACCAGGCAAATCGCCACGGCCTTATCGCTGGCGCTTCGGGCACGGGCAAGACGGTCACGCTCAAGGTGATGGCCGAAGGCTTCTCGCAAGCGGGCGTGCCCGTCTTCATGGCCGACGTCAAAGGCGACGTCACCGGCATGTGCCAGGCGGGTGTCGACTCCGAGAACATGCAGAAGCGCATCGCCAAGTTCGGCCTCGAAGGATTCACTTACCAGGGTTGCCCCGCCCGTTTTTGGGACATGGACGGCGAGAGCGGCATCCCCGTTCGCGTGACCGTCTCCGACATGGGCCCGGTCCTGCTCTCGCGCTTGCTCGGCCTCACCAAGGTTCAGGAAGGGGTGCTCAACATCGTCTTCCGCATTGCCGACGACAGGCAGATGCTGCTCATCGACATGAAAGACCTCCGCTCGATGCTCAACTACGTGAGTGAGCACGCCAAGGAGTACACGACGACCTATGGCAACGTCTCGTCGCAGTCCGTAGGCGCCATCCTGCGCGCGCTCATCGCCGTTGAAGATCAGGGCGGCGACGTGTTCTTCGGCGAACCCGCGCTTGAGCTGGCCGATTGGTTCGCCTGCGACCCGAGCGGCCAAGGCTACGTCAACATCTTGAACGCCGCGCGCATCATCCAGCAGCCGCAAATCTACTCGATGTTCCTTTTGTGGATGCTCTCCGACCTCTTCGAGAAGCTTCCCGAAGTAGGCGACCTCGACAAGCCCAAGTTCGTCTTCTTCTTCGACGAGGCGCACCTGCTGTTCAAGGACATGCCGACCGAGCTTCTCAGCAAGATCATCCAGGTCGTCAAGCTCATCCGCTCCAAAGGCGTGGGCGTGTACTTCATCACCCAGTCGCCAAGCGACATCCCCAGCGAGGTTCTGGCGCAGCTTTCCAACCGCGTGCAGCACGGCCTGCGCGCCTACACTCCCGCCGAGCAGAAGGCGGTGAGGGCGGCGGCCGAGGCGTTCCGCGCAAACCCGAACTTCAAGAGCGAGGACGCCATCATGGAGCTTGGCACGGGCGAGGCGCTCGTGAGCTTCCTCGATGCGGACGGCAAGCCTTCCATCGTGGAAAACGCGAAGGTCCTGCCGCCGCAGTGCCTTATGGCCGCTGCGTCCGACGAGGCGAAATCCGCTGTGATTCAGGGGCAGGCATCGCTCATGGCGAAGTACGGCGACGCGATTGACCGCGAGAGCGCCTTCGAGATGATCCAGGACGAGCGCGAGCAGAACGCCGCCGCCGAGGAGCTTGCGAGGGAGCGGGCCGAGTTCGAGGCGCAGAAGGCGGAGTTTGCCAAGCAGCAGGAAGAGGCGAAGAAGGTGGTCGAGAAGGAAGCCGAGCGTCAGCAAAAGGCCGCGGAAAAGGAAGCGGAACGCCAGGCGAGGGCCGCGGAAAAGGAAGCGGAACGCCAGGCTAGGGCGGCTGAGCGGGAAGCGGAACGCCAGGCGAAGGCCGCCGAGCGGGAGCGCCAGAAGCAGAAAGACGCCGTGGCCCGCGTCGCCACGAGCATCTTGGGATCTGCCGGCCGCACCGCCGCCAACCAGATCGTTCGCGGCCTCTTCGGCACGCGCCGCTAGCTGTTGGCGCCGCGAGCACACGCTGCTAGCTAGCGGCGGGTCGCACCAACCTGATGCGCTCGCCGCGCCGCCGCCAGCCTCACACTGACGTCCTCCCGCGCGCGTCTCCAGCGGAACGCGCGGGAGGTTCGAGCGGGTCAGCGTGTCTGCCATAGGTTATCTGCGTGCGTGCTCAGAGGGTGCTCCTGCGAACGTCAACTACGTCGACGGTGAATATGGCGAGGAGGGCGACGAGTGCGCGGAGGGCAAAATCGCGAACGTCGTCAACGCTGCCGAAGAATAGCCCAAGCCTTTGAAGCGCAAGCGCAAGGGCGCAGATGGCGCAGAACACCGCCACCATAGCTATTGCGAGCTTGACGATTTTCGCGCGAGCTTCTTTGCACGAGAGGGAAGGGGCTGGGTCTTCGCGATGCTGCCTGCGCAACTCGAAGATGGCGAGTGGAGCGGCGATTATGACCCAGACGAAGACGGCGATATTCTGAGCTAGGATGCAGTCGGGGTAGCACGAGATCTGCCCGTCGTCGGCAAGCGACCTGATGAAGGTGAGCGTCTTCAAAGGGATTTGCCCGGTCTTCGCGGTTTTTCTGGCAGGAACCTCCGCTACATGCGGACGTTCTATTCGGAATGGTGCGACAGGCTGGGCGGGCTGCCCAATTTGGAACTTGCAAGTGCCGAATTGACGACTGCCGATGCAGTTGGAATTTGG
>USJN01000049.1 GCA_900554945.1 uncultured Coriobacteriaceae bacterium
CGGGCTTAACGCGTCGACGGAAATTGATTGATCTACCATAATTCCCCCCATTTCCTGGAAAAGACAACAAGCACGCAAGCACCTTGCGGCGCCGATCGCGTCGTTTCATGGAAATATTGGCGGAGATGCGTGCGAATCGAACACACCCAAGACGTTCTGCGCGCCTCACAACGGCTTTGAAGGCCGCGGGGCCCACCAGGACCCATCCATCTCCAAGAAGAAAGCTTCCTAAAGCGCGACAATCATACCGCATGCCCGCGCGCAACCCCCGACCCGTTGAGCAAAGGGCGAAAAATCCCGCCAATGACACCACGGCGGGCGCAATTACGGGGGCACCTTAGCTACACAAGATATGCTTCCGTAATGCCGAACGGCACGAACATCGGCAAGGTCCCTACAAAAGGCTCCGCAAGAAGCCGAAGCGGACAACACGAACATCAGCAGGCGAACGCAAAACGGGCAAAGCATTAGCGGCGGGCGATGGCGTGGCTCATGCGCGAGAGGAACGCGGTTTTCGCACTGCTCGCGGCCTGAGCTTCCTGCTGCGCTTTGCGCGCGCGAAGCAGCGACCACGCAAGAATCGCCATGATGCCGACAAGCACCACGTCCACGCCGGCGACGAATGCCCCTTGATAAAGTCGGACGAACCGCACAAGGGTCGTTTCGGTTTCGCCGTAGGACTGCGCCGTGTAGGTGCCGGCGGTGATGTTGTCCTGGGAATTCGCGATGCTCTTGTTCACGATGACGAGGCCAAGGAGTCGCTTTGGGCATATCCTTCCTGATCGGCGATCCAATAATCCTTGGCAAACGGGAGGGCTACATCGATTTCCCCGCGCCCGAGCGCCGCTTCCAAATCGCTGTTTGAGGAATAAGCGCGCTCATTCACCGTGATGCCGAACCGCTCGCGCATATCGCTCACGACGGCCGAAAGCGCACCTCCATCCGACCGTCCTTGCCGCGAAGCGAATAGGGACGCAGATCGTCCTGATAGCCGACGGTCATGGTGTTGTCGCAGGACGCAATCCAGTCGCGCTCCCTGTCCGTAAGCGAGGAACTGCCGACGTTGATCACGGAATTGCGCGTCTTGATTTCATCGTTGTAGCGCGGATTCGACGTTAGGATCTGCGTCATCGCGGCATCGAGCTCGGCCATGATGTCGGGATGGCTCTTCGGCACCGTGAAATAATAGTCGCTCTCGCCCACATAGAACATCGGCATCGCATCGTCGGAAGAGAGCGTGTCGTTCATGATGATGGCGTCAACCGTGCGCCTTTGAGGGTAAGAAGCTACGGCGAAGGGCGTCCCTTTAGCGCCCCTCGCCGCGCACGCTGCCCTTACGCCTCGATACCGAGCGAGAGGGCCTGCTTGTTCTTATCGAGCATCGCAGCTTTGCGCGCGGGAACGCACTTCTCGATCGCCGCCGTGAGCACCTCGGGATCGCAGAAGGGGTCCGCCGCAAAGAGAGCGCCCACCAGCACGATATTGCCCAAACCCTTAAGCCCCGCCTTCTCAGCGATATCGGCGGCGGGAATGGCCTTCACCGTGACATCGCTGCGCTCGGGAATGTTCTGCACGAGCGTGGAGTCGGCGATGACAAGACCGCCGGGAACGACCGCGTCGATGAACTTGTCGAGCGAGGGTTGGTTCATCGCGATGAGGACATCGGGCGCCGTGATGAGCGGGCTGCCGATGGGGTCTGCCGCCAAGCTGACGCTGCAGTTCGCGGTGCCGCCGCGCATTTCAGGGCCGTAGGAAGGCAGCCACGAAACCTCGCGGTTACCGATAAGCCCGGTATAGGCGATGACCTTGCCGGCAAAGAGCACGCCCTGCCCGCCGAAACCGGCGAGCACGATCTTGCGATCGGGATACGTCGTCTCAGCCATTAGTTGCCCCCTTCCGACTTCTCAGGATGGGCGATGGGGCACGCCGCCGAGCGCGCCGACGCCGCCTCAGCCGCGTTCGCATACCCATCAGCGACGACATCGCGATAGACGCCGAGCGGATAGTACGGCAGCATGTTCTCGCGCATCCATTCGAAGGCCTCTTGCGGCGTCAATCCCCAGTTCGTAGGGCAGGTGGAAACGACCTCGATGAACGAGTAGCCCACGCCGTCGATTTGGTACTGGAACGCCTTCTTGATGGCGTTTTTCGCCTTGCAGATGTTCTTCTTGCAATCGACAGTAACGCGCTCGATGTACGCCGGGCCGTCGAGCGTGCTTAAAAGCTCGCACACGCGCACGGGATAGCCCGCCTTCGAAACATCGCGTCCATAGGGGCTCGTCTGCGTGACCTGGTTCGGAAGGCTCGTCGGCGCCATCTGACCGCCCGTCATGCCGTAGATCGCGTTATTGATGAAGATGACGGTGATGTGCTCGCCGCGCGTCGCCGCATGGACGGTCTCGGCCATGCCGATCGAGGCGAGGTCGCCGTCGCCCTGATAAGCGAAGACCACGTGGTCGGGCAGGACGCGCTTCACACCGGTCGCCACCGCGGGAGCGCGGCCGTGAGCAGCTTCGATCATATCGCAACCGAAGAAATCATAGGACATGACCGAGCAACCGACAGGCGCGACGCCTACGGTCTGGCCCTCGATATCGAGCTCGTCCATGGTCTCGCACACGAGGCGATGGACGATGCCGTGCGTGCACCCCGGGCAATAGTTGGTCACCACCGGCAACAGGGAATGCGGGCGGGAAAACACGAGCTTCTCGTCTTGTGCCATTAGAGAACCCCTCCCCTCTTCGCAGAATCCTTGATAGCGGAAAGCACCTCTTCAGGCGTCGGGATGACGCCGCCGGTACGGCCGTAGAAGTCAACGGCCGCGCGCCCGTTCACCGCGAGGCGCACATCGTCGACCATCTGTCCCATGTTCATCTCAACCGACAGGAACACCTTCGCATGCGAGAGCGCGTCTTCGATTGCCTTCGTCGGAAACGGCCACAACGTGATCGGACGAAGGAGACCAACTTTGATACCCTCCTCGCGCGCGGCGACGACCGCACTTCTCGCAACGCGGCTCGATGCGCCGAACGCGACGACGACGATTTCCGCATCATCGAGCATGAAGGCTTCTGCGCGCTGCTCCTTCTCGCGAATAACCTCGTAGCGCTCGAAGCGCTCTATGTTGAGCTTCTCGAGGGCGTCGGCGGTCAGATAAAGCGAGTTCACGATGTTGTGGGCGCGCTTGCCCTTATGACCCGTCGTTGCCCAGGGCTTCTCGGGGAGGCTCTCCTTGGGCTCCGGCAAAACGACCGGCTCCATCATCTGGCCCAACATGCCGTCGACAAGCACCATAACAGGCGTGCGGTACTCGTCGGCCAAATCGAAGGCGCGGTAGACGCAGTCGGCCATCTCCTGCACCGTCGAGGGCGCAAGCACGGGCATGAAGAAGTCGCCGTGCCCCGTCGCGCGCGTGGCCTGCCAATAGTCGGATTGGGAAGGCTGGATGCCGCCGAGGCCCGGACCCCCTCGCTGCACGTTGATGATGACGCCCGGCAGATCAGAGCCTGCCATGTACGAGATGCCCTCGCCTTTAAGCGAGATCCCGGGGCTCGACGAGGACGTCATCGCACGAGCGCCGGCGGACGCGGCGCCATACACCATGTTGATGGCCGCGATCTCGCTTTCAGCCTGCAGATACGTCCCGCCAATCTTCGGCATGCGCTTGGACATGTAGGCCGCAAGCTCGGTCTGCGGCGTGATGGGATAGCCGAAGAAGAAACGGCACCCAGCGCGCAACGCACTTTCTGCGAGCGCCTCGTTTCCCTTCATGAGAACCTTTTCAGCCATAACTCACCTCCAAACCGAGATGGCGACGTCGGGGCACATGACCGCGCATGAGCAGCACCCCGTGCATTTTGACAGATCGATGCAGTGCGCAGGATGATAGCCCTTGGCCGTTATCCTCTCCTGATCGAGTTCGATGATGTGGGTCGGGCACGCATCCACGCAAAGGCCGCAGCCCTTGCAGAAGCCCTCGTCCACGCTGATTCTTGCCATTTGACGTTAACCCCCGCCCTCTTGACTATCAGTTACTCCACGGCGTTTGCCGATAGGGAACTATTTCGTAGAGCGCCACGTCGGCGCCCTCTTGGGAAAGCCGCTCCCTCGCCGCGTCCGCACAAGATGCGGGAACGCAGACGGCAGCAAGCGGCAGACCCGACGCACATGCCACTTCGCGGGCAAACGGCAGCGACTCGGAAATCGCATCTTCGTCGGTGTCGCCCATGAGATGGGAGTTCGCGACGATTGCCGTCGCACGAAGGCGCGATGCGCGCTCGATTTCGTAGAGCACTTCGCACGCTTCGCGCGGATTGCGGGTAAGCGCTCGGAAGCGATTCACGACATACCACATCTCGTAAGGTGCCGAAGCGATCGTGCGCGAAAAACGCCCGAGCGCCGCCGCACCCGCGTCGTCGCCGCCGACATCGATGACGCACAGCTCGCCCGCGTCGGAGCTCGCGCGTTCGATCGCGGGAGCGACCGCGCCGGTGAGCGCCGGCATGTCGATGTTGCAGTCGGGGCCGGCATAGACCGGCGTTATCACCGAGATGCCCGCCGCCCGAAGCGATTGTGCCTGGTCACTCGACCTGAAGTAGGGATTCACCACATCGAGGTCGACAAGCGTGACGTGTTTTCCCGCGCAGGCGGCATCCTTTACGAGCGAAAGCGAAAGCGCCGTCTTCCCCACACCGTAGTGGCCGCACACGACAAGCACGCCGCCCAGCTGCGAAGCATCGAAGTCGCGAACCTGCGCCATGCTAGATAAGGCCCTCGGGAAGCTTCGGCGACTTCAAGTCCGCCCCATCCTTCTGCCTGATGGCGACGCGGCGGATCTTGCCGTTCACGGTCTTCGGCAGCGCGTCGACATATTCGACGATGCGCGGGTATTTATAAGGAGCCGTACGATGCTTCACCCATGCCTGCAGCTCGCGGGTCAGCTCGTCGGAGCCCTTAAAGCCATCGGCAAGCACGACCGTCGCCTTGACGGCGAAGCCACGAACGGGATCGGGCACGCCAGTGACAGCGCACTCGCGCACCGCCTCGTGCTCGAGCAGCTCGCTTTCGATCTCGAAGGGCCCGATGCGGTAGCCAGACGACTTGATGACGTCGTCGTTTCGGCCGACGTACCAGAAGTAGCCGTCCTCGTCGACCCAAGCGGTGTCGCCCGTGTGGTACCAGCCGTCGTAAATCGCGTTCGCCGTCTTTTCGGGGTCGCGATAGTATTCCATCATGATGCCCGCGGGACGCGGCTCCATGCAGATGCATATCTCACCGGTCTCGCCGGTGTTGCAGCGCGAGCCGTCGTCGCGCTGGATCTCGACGTTGTAGAGCGGCACGGGCTTGCCCATCGAACCGGAACGCGGCGTCGAGTGCTTGAGGTTGGCAATGGTAAGCGGCGTCTCCGTCTGCCCGAAGCCCTCGTAGATCGTAAGCCCCGTGTGCTCTTTCCAGAAGTTGAACAAATCGGGGTTGAGCGCCTCGCCCGCGGTCGTCGAGTACTGAAGCGACGAGAGGTCGTAGGCGTCGAAGTTCTCCGACATCATGAGACGGTACATCGTCGGCGGGCAGCACAAGGACGTGACCTGGTACTTCGAGATAAGCGAGAGAATCTCGCCCGCGTTGAAGCGGTCGAAATCGTACGTGAGGACACAGGCCTCCATGAGCCACTGCCCGTAGTATTTGCCCCAGACGGCCTTGCCCCAGCCCGTGTCGGCGATGGTGAAGTGAACGCCGTCGGGCTGCACGTTGTGCCAATGCTTGGCGGTGATGAGGTGCGCAACGGCGTAACCAGAGTTGTGAAGCACCATCTTCGGATTGCCGGACGTACCAGACGAGAAGTACATGAGCATGGGCTCGGCAGCTACCGTGTCGCGACGCTCGAAGACCTCGCT
Source organism: uncultured Coriobacteriaceae bacterium (assembly GCA_900554945.1). Taxonomy (GTDB): domain Bacteria; phylum Actinomycetota; class Coriobacteriia; order Coriobacteriales; family Eggerthellaceae; genus Ellagibacter. Next base: position 5,895 of record USJN01000049.1, read on the forward strand.
CGCCGCGCGGACGCCGCTGTTGAAGTCGACCCAACCCTCGCGCTCGATGGGCGCTGCGCAGATGCCCTCCTCGCCGGAAAGCGCCGAACCGACCGTGCCCGCAACGGCGATGAGGTTTCCATCCTCGTCGCGGCGGGTCAGACCACCACCCGCGCCGTTCACGAGAATGCGAGAAGTGACCGTGGGGCACTCAGCGATGACATTGTCGGCAATCTGGGCAATGTCCCCAACGGAGGTGCAGATGATAGAGCTGATGGAGGCGCCGTTTAAGCGGTATTCCAGATCGTGCTCCTTCAACATGAAGGTCGCGGGAACCATGACCGCGCCGATCTTTGCCAACGCCGTCGCGACGAACCAGAACTGGTAGTGGCGGCGCAGCACGACAAGGACGTAATCGCCGCGCTTGATACCTTGATCGACCAGGAAGTTCGCCGTCTTGTCGGACCAGCGCTTCATGTCCGCGAACGTGAAGATGTGCTCCTCGCCCTCGGGATTGCACCAAATCATCGCGCGGCGGTCGGGGTCGTTCACCGCGATGTCGTCGACGACGTCGTAGCCGAAGTTGAAGTTGTCGGGATAATGGACGCTGAACGTCTCGAGCTGCCCATCGGGAGCGTAGGTCTCGTCAACGTAGCGCAGATTGATATTCCTCATGGGATAAAAGAACCTCTTTCAGTGCAAGCGGGGCAAAACACCCCTGAAGTCTCGTAGGAACCGAAGGGATGGCGCAACCCGGGACATACCCGAGCGCGCCTACATAATCTCGATATCCTGCGGCTTCAAAACGATCGCGTAGAACACACACGGCTCGCCGCCCGTGGCGATCATGCCATGCCCGCGGCCCGAATCGTACATAAGCACGTCGCCGGGGCCTAGTTCCTCGACGTGGCCTTCGTAGGCGAAGCGCATATGTCCGGAAACGATGCAGTCGATTTCCTGACCGCGGTGATAGGACAGATGGATAGGTTTGTCCTGCTCTTCGGGAAGATAGGGCATCGTGACCAAGAACGGCTCGGCGAGCTTGTTCTTGAACTGCGGCGCCTTGTGCAGGTACTCGAAGCCGGCACGACGCTTCACGGACAGCCCATCGCCCTCGCGGATAAGGGAATACCCGGTCAGGTGAGGGTTCTCGCCAGTAAGCAGCTCGACGACGTCGACGCCGAAACGCTTCGCGCACTTCGAGAGGAAGGTGAAGCTCAAGTCCTGCTCGCCGGATTCCTGTGCGGCGTATTCCGAAAGCGAGCGGCCCGTCGCCTGGGCCATTTCCTGCATCGAGATGTCGAGATCCTCGCGCAGCGACCTAATTCGCGAAGCCACCTCTTCGATCTTCGGTTCCATATGCGACTCCCCCTTTCATAATGCTCGAACGATGCATCGCAAATGATGTCTAACGAATGGATTGTATCGCAACGTTGCGAAATGGAAGTAGTTTGATATGCAAACGGCGGCTAACCGTCATATGGATAGCCGCCGTTTCGGGCAGGCCCCCGCGATTGGGGGATTATCTTATTCCGCCGCCTTCACAAGCCGCACGGCGAAGTGGGCATCGGGCGAACCCGGTTTGAGCGCGGGGTTGAAGCACGGCGCCCCACCGATCGGGGCCAAGGAGAACGAAGCCCCCTCGTCGCTTGCGAGGAACGCCTTCACGACATCGATGTTCTCGGCACGCGTGATGGTGCACGTGGAGAAGACGATGCTGCCGCCCGGGGCAACATGGCTCGAAGCGGACTTCAGAAGCGCCAAGCCGGTCTTTGCGAACTCGTCGATCTTCTCAGGGTTCAAACGCCAACGGATCTCCGGGTGGCGGCGCAACGTGCCCAGGCCAGAGCACGGAGCGTCGATGAACACGACGTCGAAGGCGCGCTCGCCCACCACGTCGTCGAGCGCCGTCGCGTCGCCGGTGATCGACTCGGAAACGTGGATGCCGTATTCCTCCGCGCGCTCGGCGGTGATGTTCGTCTTGAACTCCAGGTTGTCGACGGTCACGTACTCGTCGATCTGCGAGCCGTAGCGTCGCTGGGCATCGCTTTGGATGAGGACGGTCTTCGTTCCGCGGCCGGCGCCGACTTCAAGAAGCGACGCAGGCTTTTCCTCGGGAAGCACAAGACGCGCGATCTGCTGGGACGACGCGTCGGAGACGAGAAGCTGGCCAGTCTGTATCATATGGCGGACACGCCCGTCGAAGAGCACACGTCCCTCGGAGAGGCAATAACACCCGGGGATGTCCTCGCCGTTGACCGACACGGCCACCGGGTCACCGTGGGCCGCCACGATCGTCTCGACGACCTCGGACTCGTCCGCCTTCGCCGCATTGATTGCGACGAACAGGGGTGCCGGCTCGTTCGATCCCGCGAGGTAATCGCGCGTGGCCTCGGGGCCCAAGTCGAGAAGCGCCCGCTTGGCAAGCCATTCGGGGAAGGCGTGCAGGCGTGCGAACGCTTCGATGTCGGTGCGAGGGTCGCCGAAGGGGAACTTGTGCGCCTTGTCGGCGATGCGGCGCAAAACGGCATTCGCCAGGCCGGACGCCTTCGGAGCGATGGTCTTCACCAGCTCGACGCCCTGGCTTACCGCGGCATGCGGCTCCTTC
>USJN01000050.1 GCA_900554945.1 uncultured Coriobacteriaceae bacterium
AAGCTGGCTTATAGGAAAGAAAGTGTGTCCGAAGGGCGTTGACGCAGGCCAGCGCACATTTTTTGTTGCACTATTCAGCAAGAAGGCCCGCTTAGACGGGCCTTCTTGCATGCTATGATACGCCCGCGGCAATAGGGCGAGATGTCTACTTCCTTCTATTGGAGAAGCGAATGGCTGCGGCAAGTGCGCGCACGAGCAGGCTTGGCTTGTGCGGCGGTTGCTCGATGTGGGGCAAGATCGCCGTGGTCGACACTTCCTCGGCGGGCTCGATGGCATCGGGCTCGAGCGCTGGCTCGCTGGTGCCGGTCGCGTCAGCGGAAGGGGAGCCGCTAGCCGCGTCAGCGGGAGCGGCACTGTTCGTTGCGCTCATCGCCTCTGGAGGAACTGTGGCAGCCTCCGAGGTCGCGGGAGTTGCCGTGCCCGCACTCGGTGCCACGTTCGTCGCGCCTTCGACCGCCTCGCGCTTCTCTACCTCGCGCTCGACTTCCACCTCGGTGCTCATGCGCGCTTTAAGCCGCGCCTCGTCCATGAAATGCGCCTGCGAGTCGAAGCGAATCGTCTTGCCCTCGGGGCTCACCTGCGCGAAGAACCCAAGCGGCGTGTAGCGACGGTTGGGAAGCAGCTCGCGCAGTTTCGCCGTGTCGGAAAGCGAGACATCGATGTAGGACAGAATGCGGTCGCGCAGCTTCTCGTCGAGCACGGGCCAGGCGATTTCCACGCGCTTGTCCATGTTGCGCGTCATGAGGTCGGCGCTTGCCAGGTATATTTTCATGTTCGTGCGCGGTCCGAAGCCGTAGATGCGGCTATGCTCGAGCATGCGCCCCACAATGGACACGACGCGCACGTTCTCGGTATAGCCTTCCACGCCTGGGACCAGACACGATATGCCGCGAACGAGCATGACGGTCTTCACGCCCGCCTGCGATGCCTCCGCGATCTTGTCGATGATCTCTTTGTCGGTAACCGAGTTCGTCTTGAAGAATAGCCCGCACGGCTCACCTCGCCGCGCAAGCTCGATCTGGTGGTCGATGTTCTTCAGGATGAGCGGTTTCACCTGCAAGGGCGCTACCCACAGCACATCGTAGTTGTCCGACACGTTCTCAAGCGCCATGTTGCGGAAGAACTCCGTCGCATCGCGGCCGATCGTGGGGCTCGTCGTGATGAGCGACAAGTCGGTGTAGAGCTTGGCCGTTTTCTCGTTGTAATTGCCCGTGCCGAGCTGCGTGATGTGCTGGATACCGTCGTCGGTCTGGCGGGTGATGCAGCAGATCTTGCTGTGCACCTTGTAATCGCGGAAGCCGTAGATGACGTTGCATCCGGCCTGCTCGAAGCGCTGCGACCATTCGATATTGTTGCTCTCGTCGAAGCGCGCGCGCAGCTCGAACAACGCGGTGACCTCCTTGCCGTTCTCGGCGGCGTCGATGAGCGCTTCGGCGAGGTGTGACTGGCTTGCCAGGCGGTAGAGCGTGATCTTGATCGAGATGACGCGCGGGTCGCGCGACGCCTCGCGCAGAAGCTGCACGAATGGGTCCATGCTCTCGTAGGGGTAGGAAAGCAGCACGTCGCCGCCTGCCGTGACCTGCTCCATGATGGGGCGTTTGCGATCGAGGCACGCCGGCCACTGCGGCGTGAACGGCGAATACACGAGCGCTGCGCATTGCTTTTCGGAAAGATGCGAAGCTAAGCCCCAGGTGAAGCTCAGGTCGAGCGGCACTGACGTCGTGAACATCTGATGCTTTTTCAGGTTCAGGCGATCGAGCAGCAGCGGCTCGAGGGTATCGGAGAGCTCGCGCTCGCTCTCGAGGCGCACGGGGGCTAAGCGTGCGCGCTTCTTCAGGATGCGTTTCATGTGCTCGCGGTAGTCCTCGTCGTTCTCGTCGGTGGACTCCGTCGCGTCGATGTCGGCGTTGCGTGTGACGCAGATGACGTTGGTGTGCTTCACGGTGTACATGGAAAACACCTGTTCGGCGACCATTTCCACCACATGCTCAAGCAAGATGAAGGAAAAACCATCGCCCGGCAGCTTCACAACGCGCGCGCACTGGCGCGGCAGGGGGATGAGGCCGAGCATGGTTCCCTCGGCGCCGACGTTTTGCGAAAGGGAAGCGTTCTTCGTGGATTCTTTCGCCGGCTTCCCCTTGCTTTTCTTGCCTTTCTTGTCCTTCTTCTTGTGCTCGCTTTTTGCCTGGTCTTGGGCTTTGTCGGCTTCTTCGTCGAGGCGCACGACGATGTAGAGCGCGCCGTTTTCCAGATGCGGGAAGGGGTGGCGGGCATTGATGATCTGCGGGGAGAGGAACGGTGTCACGTTGGCTTCGGCGTATTCTGCCAGGTAGGAACGCTGCTCATCGGTGAGCTCGTCGGGACGAACGTGCGTGACCCCGACCTTGTTCAACAGCAGTCGAACCTGCTCGAAGGTGCGTTCGTAGGCAGGGTAGAGCTCGTGGCAGCGCAGGTAGATAGCGCGAAGCTGCTCAGAAGGCGTCATGTTGGACTTGGAATCGACAATGTGCTTCTTCACGAGCGATAAGTCGGTCAGGCTGCCGACGCGCACCATGAAGAATTCCTGCAGGTTGCTCCAAAAGATGGAGATGAAGTTCAGACGCTGCAGAAGAGGGACCGACTCGTCGGCGCCCTGTTCGAGTACGCGCTCGTTGAAATCGAGCCATGACAGCTCGCGGTTTTGCAGATAGGGTGCAGGGTTGCCTGCTGCGGGAATGACCTGGTCAGATGAAGTGGGATTGTCGTTGGCCATGCAGAGAGCCTCCTTGATGTGCATGATGACGCGTTCTTGGCGCTACCTTTCATGATAACGCGCCGTGGAACGATGAGCCGAAAGCGTTACTGAGCTTTTACCCTCGAGCAAGGCGCATTGCCCAGCATGCGCTCGATGAGATAGCCTTCGCGCACGCCGCGCTTGCATATTTCCAGCTTGCGGGCATCGAGCTTTTGCATGAGCGTGCTGAGGATGACGCAACCGGGCCCGACCGTGTGGATGCGCTCGGGAACGGCCCGCGCTGCAAGGTGGGCGAATTTCGACGGGTTGTTCTCCAGAAGATCGAGCAGTGCATCGAAGTGCTCGGGCGTGAGGGTTTTCGGCCGGCAGGACTCGCCGGTCATCTGGGCGTAGAGCTTTGCGGCGGCACGAGCGCTTCCTCCGACGCCATAGAGCGCCTCTGCGCGGTACTTCTTGAGGTCAACAGGTGTTTTTGCAACTTGATCGAGGAACGCGCTCTCGATTGCGCCGACCTCGTCTGCCCGGGGCATGACGAACTCCACGTATCCCGCGTAGGAGGAAAGCGATCCCTGCCCGATGCTCACGTCGTCGAAGTCGCGCCCCTCCTCGACGCGGATGAGTTCGGTCGACCCGCCGCCCAAATCGACCACGGTGCCCTTCTCGATCGTGCGATCGCACGAGGCCCCAGTGAAGCTGAGATGCGCCTCGTCGCGGGCGGAAAGCAGGTTCACGGGCGCGCCGATTGCCTTCTCGATCGCACTGATGGCCTCGCGGGAGTTCGTGCAGTTGCGCAGCACGGCGGTTGCGAAGATGTCGGTGCGCACGCAGTTGAAATAGCGCGCTCGTTTCAGGTGCCCGGAGAGCACGTCGACCGCGCGGGCGATGCCTTCTGGGGTGAATTCGCCCGCATCGACGTAGGCCGAAAGCCCCGCCATTACCTTGTCGTTGATGATGCTTCGGAAGTCCTTGCAGGTGATGGGCTTCTTTTTGTTTATGCCGTCCTTCACGTCGAAGATGACGAGGCGCACTGAGTTCGACCCCAGGTCGATTACGCCGTAGTTTGCCATAGTGCTTTCCATTTCCCGTTAAGCTCGTTTCTTCCATCCTAACGTAGCGTCTCGGGCAACGGGGAAATCTTTACGCGTCCTTTACGCTCGCTCTGCTTGGACTCCGTATTCGGGGCGGGCCAATGGTTGGTTCGCGTGAGCGGCGTATCGGCCGTCTGCCCCGCAAGGTCGAAGTGAGCTGTGACACCATGCGGTGATTGTGGGAAAATACGCAGCGAGAAAAGATAACGATGCATGTTTAGAGGTAGATTTCCATGTCAGCTCAGTTCAACATTCGCCGTGCGTCGAGTCGCATGGTATCGGTGCTCCAGCGTGAACTTGACCTGCCCCGTTTCGTCGCGGCAACGCTTGTCGGCCGCGGAATCGACACCCCGAAGGCGGCCCGCGCGTTCCTGTTTCCCTCGTTCAAGCACGATTGGCTCGACCCCTACCTGATCCCTGGGCTCGGCGATGTCGTCGACGCGCTCGAGGACGCCGTTCGGAAGGGCCGCCGCATCCTCGTGTTCGGAGACTTCGACTTGGACGGCATATCCGCGACGACAGTGCTCACCCGTGGCCTGCGGGAACTCGGGGCCGACACGGTGCCGTTCATCCCGAAGCGCTTCGAGGAAGGCTACGGTATCACGGCGGCGGCGCTTGAGCGCGTGAAGACCTACGGCCCCGATTTCCTCGTGACGGTCGACTGCGGCATCGCCTGCAAGGCCGAAGTGAAGCTCGTGCAGGCGGCGGGAATCGACGTCGCGATCACCGACCACCACGAGCCCACGGACCTGGTTCCCGAGGGCGTGCCCGTCGCCGACCCGAAGATCGACGCCACGTGCCCAAGCTGCGTGCTCGCCGGCGCGGGCGTGGCGCTGAAGCTCGTGCAGGCGCTTGGCGCTCGCTTCGGCAAGCCCTACCTTTGGCGCGATTTCGTCGACTTCGCGACGCTCGGCACAGTGGCCGACCTCATGCCGATGCTTGGCGAGAATCGCCCGCTCGTGATCGAGGGCATCAAGATGATGAACAAGGCGCCGCGCCCGTGCGTCGCCGCGCTGCTCGAAACCTCGGGGGCGGTCGGCAAGCCCCTCACCAGCACGAACCTCAGCTTCTCTCTCATTCCGCGCCTCAACGCCGCAGGGCGCATGGGCAACGCCGACCTGGCGCTCAACCTGCTCATGTCCGACGACTTCGACGAGGCGTACCGCTTGGCAACCGAGCTCGAAGGGCTCAACGATCAGCGCCGCGCGATCGAGGCGGAGCTCTCCGAGATCGCGAAGGTCCAGGCCGCGGAAATCTACCACGGCCAGCGCGCGCTCGTCGTTGCGGGCGAGGGGTGGCATGAGGGCGTGAAGGGCATCGTGGCGAGCCGCCTGGTCGGCATCTACGGCGTGCCGTGCATTCTTTTGACCATCGACGGCGACGAGGCGCGCGGCTCGGGCCGAAGCGTGGGGCGCGTGAACCTGTTCGCCGCGGTCGAATCGACGTCTGACCTGCTTGTTCGCTTCGGCGGACATGAGGCGGCCGTGGGCATCACGCTCAAAACCAAGGACATCCCCGCGTTTTCGAAGGCGCTCTGCGACTACCTCGACAAGCTGCCCGAAGACGATTTCCACCCGCTCATCGAGATTGACACCTGCATCAACCTCGATGAGCTCACGCTCGAAACGGTGGGCGCACTGAAGCAAGTCGCCCCCTTCGGTCAGGAGAACCCGACGCCGTGCTTTCTCGCGCGCGACGTGCTGCTCACCCATTGCCGCGCGGTCGGCGCCGAGAAGAACCACTTCTCGTGCACGCTCACGAACGGCCGCACATCGATTTCGGGCATCATGTTCCACTGCACCGACATCGACATGCTCATGACGACCGACAGCGTGGTGAACGCGGCGTTCCAGGTGGAAATCGACACCTGGCGCGGGCGCAAGTCAGTGAAGGCAATGCTTCAGTCCATCACGCCTGCTCGCACGTGCCCTGCGCTCGAGGCGTGCCTCGAGCCGGAGAACCTGTCGTTCGCGGCCGACCTGTACGCCACGAGCGACGCGGAGCTTTGCGAGGACTGCTGCGAGAGCCCCGAGGACATCGAGGCCTACGAGGCGGAGCGCGAGAAGAACCGCGCGCTATGGGAACAGAAGGCGCAAAGCGACCCCGACGCGCTCGAGAACGCGGTGGTGCGGGCGATTATCGGCGACCGCGAGCTGCACAAATCGCAGCGTGTGGTGCTCTCGAGCCTTCGCGCTGGGAACTCCGTGCTTGCCGTCATGGCGACGGGGCGCGGCAAGTCGCTCACCTTCCAAGTGCATGCGGCATGCGAGGCGCTCGCGCACCATACGGCGAGCCTGTTCGTCTACCCGTTGCGCGCGCTCATCGCTGACCAGGCGTTTCATATCAACGAGGCGCTTGCGCCCTTCGGAATCAACGCGTGCACGCTTACGGGGGAAAGCGCGCCCGACGAGCGCCGCCAGGTTTTTGCGGGCTTGAGGGATGGCTCGGTCGACATCGTGCTCACAACGCCGGAGTTCCTTGTATGCCACGCCCCCGAGTTCACGGCTACCGGCCGCATCGGCTTCGTCGTGGTTGACGAGGCTCACCACATCGGCCTTTCGCGCGCGGGCCATCGCCCCGCATATGCGCAGCTCGGAAGCGCTATCACGCAGATGGGCAACCCGGTCGTGCTCGCGCTTACGGCAACCTCGGACGAGGCTGTCACCAGCGACATCGACCGCGTGCTCCCCGTGGCGGGGCACGTGGTGGACGACACCATGCGCACGAACCTCCACGTGGTCGATCAGCGCAATCTGCGCAATCGCGGCGACTACCTGGCGACGCTCGTCGCGCAGGGCGAGAAGAGCGTCATCTACGTGTCCTCGCGCGAGCAGTCGGTGGCGCTCGCCCGCAACCTGCGCAAACGCGTGCCGCAGATGGCACCGCTCATCGGCTTCTACAACGCGGGCCTTTCGCGCGCCGAGCGCACGCGCGTCGAGGAGCTGTTCCGCACGGGCGCGATCGCGGTGCTCGTGGCCACGTCGGCGTTCGGCGAGGGCGTGGACATTCCCGACATCCGCAACGTCGTGCTCTTCCAGCTGCCGTACAATGAGATCGAGTTCAACCAGATGAGCGGCCGTGCGGGGCGCGACGGCAAAGACGCGCGCGTGCATCTGCTGTTCGGGCGCTCGGACGTGAAGCACAACGACCGCATCTTGCAGGACATGACGCCCGATCACGATGTGCTTGCCGAGGTGTACCGCACGCTGCGAACGTGGCAGCGCAAGACGCCCGGCGAGTTCTTCGAGATGGCCGATGGCGAACTCGCGCACATCGTGAGCGGCGCGGGCTGCGAGATCACGGCGGCGTCGGCGGCGTGTGGCATCGCGGTCTTCCGCGAACTGGGGCTTATCGAGACGCATGTGGCCTACGCATCGGGCGAGGGCGCGCGCATGGTGCGTGTGAAGGAAGGCGCTGGGCGCGTGGAGCTGACCGACAGCGTGCGCTATCGCGAGGGATTAGGCGAGCGCGACATCTTCAAGGCCTTCTACGAGTGGGTGATCGACTGCGATTGCGCGCGCCTCGAGCAGCGTGTGTCCGGCCCCATCACCCCGCAGATGAAGCCGCTGCATCTGCGGTAGGGGAAGGTGACCTGTGACGGGCGATGGCGAATGGCGGTGCGCCATTGGGGCTGGTGCGAGGAAGGCAGCGGTAGCTCTCGCCTGCGATTTCGCCTTTGCTAGGCCTGGAACTTTCGGGTTCGCGCACTAGCCGGCGAACCCCGCGTCCCGGTAGATTCCCTTCGCCTCGTCGACCCCCGCGTCGATTATCGGGTCGACCTTAGAGAGCTCGGACTCCACCTCGTCGTCGGAGAGCCCCGTGCCCTCCAGGTAGCCGCGCAGGACCACGTCGCGGATGGCCTGGCGGCTGCGGTCTATCATCAGCACGGGGTCGGCCCCGTTGAGCCCGAAGACCCATTCGGCGTAGTCGCCTTGGCTGATCTCCCCCACAAAAGCGCTGTCCCCGTTTTCCTCGTCTCCCGACGGACCGTGCACGCTGTCGAGCCAGAGGGCCTTCGAATCGACGTCGTAGACCCAGGTGGCGCTATATCTATCGAAGGAGGCCGGATTGCTTCCCGGGGGATATCCCCCGAGCCCCTCCTGGGAGAAGCCCATCCAGAGCACGACGCACCTCTGTGGGTACTTCTCCGAGTGCCCCGTCTCGCCCCCGTCCTCGATGTACCACGACAAGGACTCCATCCTGCCGTCGCTTACGGTGCGCCCGTCCTGGTAGCCGAACAGGTAGACGTAGTTGTTGTTGAACGGCTCGAGCGCGTCCTTCCCCTGGTACCCATACAGGGAGTACGCCCCATCGATGCAGATACGGGGCCTGTCGTTCCTGTACGCGCTCAGGGCCGACGCCAGGACGGTCGGGCTGAGGTGGCCTTGCTCCCACAGGGCGTCGCAAGAACGCGAGTCGAGCGTGCTGTAGTACAGCTCGTCGAGGGCGTTGTCGGCCCGCGTCGCGGCGTAGGCCCTGCTCAGGAGGAGCCACGCGAGCACTGCGAGCAGCACCGCCACGACAAAGTTGCGCATGCGCCGCAGCGTCCTTGCGGGGTCGTACTCCCTCTCCCTCTTTCCCATGGCCTACCCCCTCCTAGGGCTCGCCTGCCTCCCCGACAAGTATCCTGTAG
>USJN01000051.1 GCA_900554945.1 uncultured Coriobacteriaceae bacterium
ATGGGGAGAACATCTCAGGCGCTTGTACTAATTTGACCTGGTCTTTTGGTTCTGCGTTACGGGAAGGCATCATGAGGTGGGCTGGATTGGACGGCGAATTGCCTGCCAGATGATGAAAACTGCCGATTATCTGGCAGTTACCCCCCTGTTTTCTGCTCGCGCATTGCTGGCAAGGGACTCTCGTGGAGAAAGAGGCTGCAAAGTGGTCCATCTTGACGCTGTCCTTGCCTTCTTTAGTGAGAATGAGTATCATTAAGGAATCGATATTTTCAAAAGAGAGGGAGGAACCAGTGATCGATAAGTCCGCTTTCCACAGCTTAAACTACGGAATGTACGTCATCGGAACCTGTTCCGAAGGCAAAGATTTCGGCTGCGTCGCGAACACCTTCGCTCAGGTCACGTCTGCGCCGTTGCAGGTGAGCGTCGCCTTGAACAAGGAAAACGCCACGACAGCGGCCCTGCGCGCCGCGGGGCGCTTCACGGCGTCGTGCTTGTCGGAGGACGCCTCGATGGAGCTTATCGGCACGTTCGGCTTCCGTTCTTCGACCGAGCTCGACAAGTTCGCCCAGCATGCGAGTTCCCACGATGCGGCGGGTATGCCGTACGTTGCCGAGGCGTGCTGCGCGTGGTTTTCCGCGAAGGTCACGGGCGAGCTCGATCTGGGCACGCACGTGCTCTTCATCGGTGAGGTGGAGGAGAGCCAGAAGGTCGAAGGCGCGGCATCACCCATGACCTACTCGTTCTATCACCAGGTCAAAGGTGGGAAAACGCCGCCCAAGGCTTCGAGCTACCTGGGTGACGAACAGCCGGTGCCCGCCTCGGCGTCTGTAAGGGAAGGCGGCGAAGGCGAGAGTGCTGCGGCCCCGAAGGTGGGCTGGCGCTGCACGATTTGCGGCCACATCGAGTACGTCGATGAGCTCCCTGACGATTTCGAGTGTCCCATTTGCGGTGTTGGCAAAGAGATGTTCGAGCGCGTGGAGCTGTAAGCGGTCGCTGTGCCTCTTTACCCGAGTTTTTCCCGATAGGGAGCCGTGTCCACGAGTTCTGCGAGTTTCACCTGCCCGCAGAAGCGTTCGGCGCCGCTCGCGATGAGGCCTGGCTTCATCGCGAGCATGGTAACGGTGACGTCGGCGCAGAAACAGGGGTCGGCCCAAGTCGCCGCTTGCGCGGAATAGCCGCTTGGCACATCGACCGCTACGGCGAAGGGGGCGTCCTTCCTGCGATCGCGCAGGGTGGTGCCGCTCGCCCGCTTGCTCGGTTTTTCCGTGCGGGCGCGATGGGCTCCGCGTCCCTTTCCGCGGGGCCCTTTGAATCTTCGCAGGTTGGCAAGGGAAATCCATGTTGCGTATGGCTCGCGCAGGCTGCTTCCCGTAAAGCCGGTCCCCAGAATCGCGTCGACGACAACCTCTGCCTCATCGAGCGCTCGCGCAGCATCGTCGGCTTCCGGTGCAACCGCGACGGTCAGGGGAAGCTCGCCTTCGAGCGTGCGCTTCAGGGAAGAGCGGGCCTCGGTTCGCGCAGGCTCGGCTGTCAGCTCCTCTGCCGTTTTCGGGGTGATCAGCGTAACGGGGTACCCGCTTCTTGCGAGGCTTTCTGCGCAAACCCAGCCGTCGCCTCCGTTGTTGCCCGAGCCCGTCAGTACGCATACGCGCACAGGACCTCCCGCCCAGGTGCGCACCTCGTCTGCGACTGCTTCGCCCGCACGGCGCATGAGGCTTGCGAGCGATATGCCGTCTTCAGCGATAAGTTGCTCGAGTTTTCGCACGTCATCGACGGAAAGTGCGCTCAGCCTCGCGCGCTCGGCCGCAAGGCCGCTCTCCGTCATGATGCGAGTGCGGCTCAGCATGCCGTTCAGCATCACGAACGGTGCGCGGCCCGACGCTGCCCGCACGCCGCGAACGATCAGCGAGACGACCCAAGCCACGGTGAACACGGCGAGCACCGCGATGCAGGCCTCGGTGTTCTGCGAGGCGAAGGTTGCCAACGTGCCCGCCTCGGATCCGATCGAGCTGCCTCCCACTTCGGTAAGCAGGGTGAACAGCCCCCAAGGAATCCAGATGAAGACGAACAGCAGGCCGTATCGCGCCAGGTAGTGGTACCACGATGCGCATCGCGCCCCCGTGCGCACGATGCGCAGGTGCAAGAGCGCTTGGGCGGGAGTTCGGCCCCTCGTCACCACGGGCACGATGAAGAACACGATGACGAGGGCGATAAGTATGCACAGGCGTGCCGGCAAGAGCGCGTCGCTTATCTGCGCGGTGGTCGCCTCGAGGGCCTGTGCTGCCGTTGCCTTTGCGCCAATCGGGGCTGCAACCAGGCCTGATCGATACACCAGGTAGATCGATCCCACCGCAAGCGCGGCCGTCAGTGCGGAATCGAGCGCGAAGGAGAGGGCGCGTCTCGTGACGCTGGCAGAAAGCCCCGCCTCGGCCGCACGCAGGTTCGCCGTGCGCAAGTCGGGTAGCGTGCGCATCGCAGGACCCGCCAGCCAGAATCCCACCATGGCGCCTAAGGTGTTTTGGATCAGGTCGTCCACATCGAACAGGCGATACGGGTGCTCGTAGATGCCCCACAATCCTGTGAGTTGGGTCGTCTCGAATGACAGCGTCACCAAAAAACCGATGATGAGCGCTTGCCACCATCTGCGTCTGAAATAGTAGCGAAGGTAGGCTCCTAACGGCAATAGCAGCAAGACATTGAAGAACGCCTCGTAGATGTACGGGTCGCGCAAAACCCGCAGCCATGTTGCGGGGTCGCTTGGTGAGAAGGTGGTTTCGGCGAGAAACTCACGGACGAAGTTGAAGGGAACAAGCTGCGGCGTCGCCGCGTAGGCGACATACGCCGTGCGGTCTGCGGGAAGCGGCAGCAGCACGAGGAAGTATGCGCACATCAGGTAGAACACGAACGAGTAGACGATCGCGGTATGGAGTTTCGGCACCGACCCTCGGCGACGGTATTGGTAGATCATGTAGGGGACGGTGATAAGGAAGGCGACTACCGGAAACAGGATGCATGCGGTGAGGATGTCGCTCAAATATACGTTCAAAGTGTTCTTGCCTCTTCATTATTATTGTCCGGCCCCACGGAGGTCTTCGCCTGGCTTTGCGGGGTCGCGTACGCGTTCGGTTTTCTCGGCCTTGCGCGCGGTTCGGTTTGTTGCGGTCGCAAGCGACGTGGTTTATCGGGGCTGTACTCGCCTGGCTTTGCGAAATCGTGCGCGGGCCGAACGATGCGTTGCTCGGCAGCTCGAGCGTCGCTGCGTTAAGCTCCCGCGCGTTCCCGCTCCATATGCAAAAGCCCCTCGCGGATGCGCCCGCGCGCGTCGGCGGCGATGGGCCGTCCGTTGGCGCGCACGACCCGATGGTCGGGGACGATCACGGCGAGTGGGTTTTCTCTCACCGCGGACCCAACAGCGCGGTATGACTTCGGTTTCCCCAGATCGCGCGCGATATCTCCGCTGGTGACCGAGGTGGCGAAGGGCACGCGGGAAAGCGCTTCCCACACGCTTTTCTGGAACTCGGTTCCCTCGGGGTCGAGCGGGACGTCGAAGGCGGTGCGCTTCCCAGCAAAGTATTCCAGAAGCTCGGTGGCACAGTGGTTCGAAAGTTCCGTCGGGCGCCGGGTGCCAGCAAGCTGCACCTCGCCGAACGCGACCGCGCGCACGCCCCGCTCGCTCGCGCAGATGGTGATCGGGCCGTGGGGGGTGGGGTAGGAATAGTGCGAGAGCATGCTATGCGTCATGGGGCCTTCTTCCTGTCAGTGTATCCATTATAGGCGGGCGAGGTGCCTTCGCGCGTTGCTGCGTGGGGATTTCACATGTCATTGCTCGATGTGCCCGCCGCGTGCGCCCAGTGCGCTAGAATGGCTGCGTGACGAGAGAACGTCGCAGGTAGGCGGCGTAATAGGTAGACAAGGAGCACGCCCATGTTTCAACCGGTGGCCATAGCGCCCTCAATTCTTTCGGCTGACTTCATGAACCTCGGCCGCGATATCCGCATGATCGAGCAGGCGGGCGCGGGCTATGTCCACGTCGACGTGATGGACGGGCATTTCGTTCCCAACCTCACCATGGGCGTTCCCGTGGTGAAACAGCTCGCGAAGCTCGCGAACATCCCGCTCGATGTGCATCTCATGATTGACAATCCGCTCGACGAGCTGCCGTGGTTCCTCGAAGCAGGCGCCGACATCGCGTGCGTGCACGCCGAGGTGCTCTACGGCGACGAGCTGCGCCGCGCGGTTGACATGATCCACGACGCGGGCGCGAAGGCCGCCGTGGCACTCAAGCCCCACACGCCCCCCGAGGTGCTCGAGGAGGTCATCGCGCGCCTCGATATGGTGCTCGTGATGAGCGTCGAACCGGGCTTTTCCGGGCAGAGCTACATTGAAGGCAGCGAGGAGAAGGTTGCGGCCGTCGCCGAGATGGCGCGCGCGGTCGGCAACGAAGCGCTTCTGATCGAGGTCGACGGCGGCGTGTCCGAGGCAACGGTCGAGCGCCTCACTGCGGCTGGCGCCGACGTGCTCGTGTGCGGCAGCGCTGTGTTCGGGGCGCAAGACCCTGCGGCCGCGCTTGCCGCTGTGAAGGAGAAGGGCGATGCCGCGCGCGTGGCGGCCATCGAGGATGCGCGGGCCGAGGAAGCCCTCGTCGAAGAGGAGATGTAGGCAATGCCTGCCACAGTGAGTCCCGATTACGTGTATCTCGATTATGCCGCGACGGCGCCTTTGTGCGAAGAGGCGCTCGAGGCCATGAAGCCCTATCTCACCTGCGGGCGCGACAACCTCGCCCTCAACATGAACGCGAACTCGCTCCATTCGCCCGGCCGTGCCGCCTTCGAGGCGCTCGAAGCCGCGCGCAAGTCGATCGCTCGCGACATCGGCGCATCCCGCCCGAGCGAGGTCATCTTCACATCGGGTTCCACCGAATCCGACGACACGGTGCTTTTGGGGGTTGCCCCCGCCGCTGCCGAAGCACGCCGCGTGGTCTCGGGCTCGTTCACACCGCACGTCATCGTGTCGGACATCGAGCACGAGGCGGTGCTCATGCCCGCAAAGCGCCTCGAGCAGCAGGGCTTTCGCGTGACGCGCCTGCGCCCCGACTCCCGAGGCTTTATCACCGCAGACGCGCTTGAGGAAGCGATCGACGCCGACACGGTGCTCGTGTCCATTCAAGCCGCGAACTCCGAGCTCGGCAGCGTCGAACCGGTGCGCGAGCTTGCTGCCGTCGCGCACGCCCACGGCGCGCTCTTCCACGTCGACGCGACCCAAGCTTTGGGGAAGATGCCTCTTGACGTGCGCGAATGGGATGTCGACGCCGCTTCGTTTTCCGCGCACAAGGTGGGCGGCCCGAAGGGCATCGGCGCGCTGTACCTAAGGGCGCGCACCCCGCTTTCGGCGTTCCAGCTTGGCGGCGGGCAGGAGGCGGGCCGGCGCTCCGGCACGCAAAACGTCATGGGCGCAGCCGGTTTCGCCGCCGCTTGCCGCGCGGTCTGCGCGATGGAGCCTGAGGAATCCGCCCGCCTTCGCGAGCTGCGCAATGAGCTCTACGAGAAGCTTTCCCAGGTGCCGGGCGTGCGCCCGACGGTCGACGTCCCGCGTGGTTCGACGGACTTCCTGCCGAATATCGTGCACGTGATTGTGAGCGACCTTGAAAGCGAGACGCTTATCCTGCGTCTCGACATGAAGGGCTTCGGCGTATCGGGCGGGTCGGCCTGCTCGTCGCATTCGCTCGAGCCGAGCCACGTGCTGCGCTCCATCGGCGTGGAGGGCGACGACGCCTACGGTGCGCTGCGCATTTCGATGGGGCGCTACACCACCGCCGAAGATATCGATAGGTTCCTCATCGCTTTCGACGAGGCCCTCAACTGGAATCGAGGCTAGCGTGCCTGCGATGCCGCTTGTGAACACGCACTCCCACACGGCGCTCTGCGGCCACGGCGAGGGCACGGTGGCCGAGCTTGTCGCCGCAGCCGACGCGGCGGGGATCGAGGTGCTCTCTGTAACGGAGCACTTCCCGCTTTCGGGCGCGTTCGACCCGCGCGGGGACGAGGCCATGCCCCGTGAGTCCGTCGCGGGCTATCTCGCCGACATCGACCGCGCTCGCACAGAGCATCCGCGCATGACCATCCTCTCGGGATGCGAGATGGACTGGCTCGGCGCGGCGGAGGACCGTACGCCTGCCGAGCGCGACACCTCGCGCTTCGACGTGGTGCTGGGGTCAGTGCACTTCCTCGGCACCTGGGGCATCGACAACGAGGACATCGAGGGCCCCTGGCTTGAACCGGGCGCGCCCGACCGCATCTGGCGCCAATATGTGGACGAATGGTGCGCAATGGCGGCCTCGCCCGACCGTTTCGATGTCCTTTCTCATCCTGACCTGCCGAAAAAACTCGGGCACTTCCCAACCTACCCCTTGGAGCCCCTGTATGCGCGCATGGCCGAGGCGGCGCGCGCGGGCGGGCGCATGGTGGAGGTGAACACGGCAGGCGCCGTGAAACGCTGCGCCGAGATGTACCCGACGCTCAAGCTGCTTTCCGCATTTTGCCGCGCGGGCGTGCCTTGCACGGTGGGCACCGACGCACACAAGCCGGCCGACGTCGCCTTCGGTATCCGCGAGGCGTACGAGCTCATGGCGCGCGCAGGTTATGATTGCGTGACGATTCCCCTGGCGCATGGCGAGCGGCGGGAGCTGCCGATACAATAGAGGGCATGAAACCTCATTCGAACGCATAAGGAGGATGTGAACATGGCTTCTGCAAAACCTGAAACGGGACTGAGCAAACGCGCATCCGGGCCCCTGTCCAAGAAGGAGAGGACCTTAAGCGTAGGCGCCCTGGAAGCGGCGCTGTTCAGAGCTTTCCCGAAAGAAGACGTTGAAGACTGGGATCGGGCGGGCCTTACGGTGGGCGATCCGTCGCGCCAGGTCACGCGCGTGGCGGTAGCGCTCGACCCCACGGTTGCGGCGATTCACGAGGCGGCGTCGCGCGGCGCGAACGTGCTCGTGACGCATCATCCCGCCTTCCTCGATCCGCCAAGCGAGTTCAAGCCCGGCGCCTCTGCGGCGGTGTCTCCGGGCGCGGTGGTGTGGGCCGCCATCGAATCGGGCGTTGCGGTGATGTCGTTCCACACCGGCCTTGACGCAAGCCCGCTTGCGGCGCGCATGCTTCCCAACATGCTCTCGCTCGACTGGTCCGGACGCGTCCTTGTGCCGTGCCCCTCGGGGCCCGATCGCGGATACGGCCAGCTGTGTTCGGTGCGCAAAGGCGACGCGCCGATGACGCTTGAAAAGCTCGCCGCGCGCTGTACCTCGGTGTTTGCGCAGGTCCCGCGCGTGTGGGGTGATTTCGACCGCGAGATTAAGAGCGTTGCCACCTATACGGGCTCGTGCGGCAGCGTCGTCGCCGCGTGCCTGCGCGAGCATGTCGACTGCCTCATCTGCGGCGAGGTGAAATACCATGCGGCGCTCGACGCGTCTGCAGCGGGGCTCGCCATCATCGACATGGGCCACGACACGACCGAGCTGCCCTTTACCGGTGTTCTGGCCGATGCGGTGGCGGCAGCGGGTGTTTCCGTAGATTGCATCGAGGTGATCGACCAGAGCGGCAATTGGTCTCATCCGGAATCGACCAGGTTGTAGAATAGCGGACGTAAAACGAAGGAACACAAGGGAAGCGCGAGGTAACAACGCATGCAGGTCAAAGACGAAGACATTTCCACGCTCATCGAGTTACAGCACAACGACATGGAGCTTCTTCGCGTCCAGAAGGCCATCGCCGATCTTCCGCAGCGAAAGACGATTGTCGCTGCGCGCAAGAAGATCAAGACCATCGAGGAGAAGCAGGAAACGGTGGGGAAGCTTCGCGCGAAGGCAGAGGAGAAGCTTGCCGACATCTCCGAGGAGGACGGCAAGCTGGCCGCAAAGCAGGAGGAGGCGCAGAAGGCGGTCGATTCGGCGTCCGGCTACCGCGACGTCGAGGCGCATACGCGCGAGATGGACGGCTACGCGAAGCGCCGCGCCACGCTTGAGGAAGACCTCGCTGCCGTCGATGCTGAGTTGGATAAGATTTCTGCAGTTGAGAAGCAGATTTCCACGGCACTTGCCCAGCTTCGGGAAACGGAGTCGGCTGCAACGGCCGAGTTCCAGTCGCAGGGTGGCGAGCTGAAAAAGCAAGAGGCCGACCTTACCTCGTCGCACGATCAGATTGCGGCGAATCTGCCTGCCGATCTCAAGGCCCGCTACGACCGTGCGGCAAAGCATTGCGGAGGAGTGGCAGTTGCCCTTCTTCGCGACGATGCCTGCGGCGCCTGTCGCGCCCCGATCGAGCAAGGCCACCTGATCGACCTGAAAGCGCATGCGCCGCTTGGTGAGTGCCCCAACTGCAAGCGCCTGCTGATTGTGCTACCGTCGTAGAAGCGTTTTTAAGCCCCCCTCTTTCTTTGTGTGTGGAA
>USJN01000052.1 GCA_900554945.1 uncultured Coriobacteriaceae bacterium
CCCTGTTGCCGCTATGGTTGGCGACCAATATGACGTAAGCAAAGTCGAAGAGATGCGTGCGTCACTTGGATTGGACGATCCAATCATCGTTCAATTTTGGAACTACCTTGTGAGCATATGCCAAGGTGATTTCGGGACTTCGTACTACTTTAATCAGCCCGCTATCGACATGATCGCGCAGCGTCTCCCGAACACTCTGCTCATCTCGGTCATCGCGCTTATCATCGCGGTGATCTTCGGCGTCGTTTTCGGTGTTGTCTCTGCGAGGAAGCAGAACAGCATCGTCGACTACGTCTTGACCGTGCTGTCCCTGTTCGGCGTTTCCGCGCCGGTGTTCTGGGTCGGCATCATGCTCGTGCTCCTTTTCTCGGTCACGCTTGGCTGGCTGCCGAGCTATGGCATGGGATCGATAGAGAAAGACGGCCTCATAGGCTTCATCAGCCACTTGGTGCTCCCCTGCTTCTGTTTGGCCATCATCCCGATGGGCACGTTCACGCGTATCACCCGATCGTCGATGATCGAGACGCTCGGAAGCGACTCCGTGCGCGCCATGCGTGCCCGCGGCGTGAGCGAGGCGTCCATTACGTGGAAGCATGCGCTCAAAAACGCGCTTCCTCCCATCATCACCGTTATCGCCATTCAGTTTGCCGGCTGCTTCGCGGGCGCTGTCCTTACCGAGAACGTCTTCGCTTGGCCTGGCATGGGCACCATGATCACGTCGGCGATCGACAACCGCGACTACTCGCTTATCCAGGCGACGGTGCTCGTCGTCGCCATCGCGTTCGTCGTCATCAACCTCATCACCGACTTGCTGTACATGGTCATCAACCCCAAGGTTGCTGCTGAGGCGAAGAAGGGGGCCAACAATGTTTAAAGAGAAATCGGCAGCTGCGGCGACTTCCGGTGCCGAGATGGAAGTCGTTGACGGCGCTATCACCGAGGCCGCCAAAGAGGCGATGATCCAGAAGGAGCGCAAGGCCAACAGCGCATGGCGCAAGTTCATCAGGAACAAGTCTGCGGTCATCGGTCTTATCATCGTTATCGTGATGCTCGCGATCGGCATCTTCGCCCCGTTCATCGCGCCGTTCGATCCGAACGCCACGTCGATCACCGAGACCTATCTCGAGCCCGGCGTGAACGGCCACATCTTTGGCACCGACGATTTGGGCCGCGACCTGTTCAGCCGCATCGTCTACGGTGCGCGCATGAGTATCGTCGTCGCCATCGGCTCGACGGTGCTCGGTGGCGTCATCGGCATCATCTTGGGCCTCGTCGCCGGCTTCATGGGCGGTATCGTCGACTCGATCATCATGCGCGTCATGGACGGCCTGTTCGCCTTCCCGTTCATCCTCCTGTCCCTGCTTCTGGTCACCATCTTGGGATCGGGTGTGTTCAACGTCATCCTCGCGATCGGCATCGGCAACGTGCCGCGGTTTGCACGCGTGGTTCGAAGCAAGGTCATCGTTGCGAAGAACGAGGAGTTCTGCAACGTCGAGCGCGTGCTCGGCGCATCGAACCTCCGTCTTATGGTGCTCCACATCCTTCCGAGCACGGTGTCCGAGGTCGTCGTCTACGCCACGCTCTGCGTCGGCGGCTCCATCATCGCCGAGGCCGGCCTGAGCTTCTTGGGCCTGGGCATCCTCATCCCGACGCCGTCCTGGGGAAACATCCTGCGAGGAGGCCAGACCTGCCTCGCAATCGCTCCGCATATCGCTACCATTTCGGGCTTGTTCATCTTCGTGGCTGTTATCGGGTTCAACCTGCTCGGTGACGGCATTCGCGACGTGCTCGATCCGAAGATGAAGAAGTAGGTGAGATTTATGGCAAACGAAGTTAACGGACAGGAAGCAAACGTCGGCTCTGCCGCCAATCCCGAGTCCGAGGTGCTTCTCGATGTGAAAAACCTCAAGACCTATTTCCATCTCGCGAGCGGCACGGCCCGCGCAGTCGATGGCGTCTCGTTCACCCTTTCACGAGGGGAAACGCTCGGCGTGGTCGGCGAGAGCGGTTCGGGCAAGTCGATGATGGCGAAAAGCCTCATCCGACTGTTCGAGGCCAACGCGCGCATCGAGGAAGGATCGATCGAGTTTGAGGGCCGCGACGTGCTCTCCTTCGGGAAGAAGGAGTTGCGCGACTACCGCGGACGCGATATCGGCATGATTTTCCAGGATCCCATGACCTCGCTCGACCCGGTGTTCAAAGTCGGGCAGCAGATGACCGAGAACCTGCGCATCCATCGCAACATGAGCAAGGCGGAAGCCCGTGAGGTCGCGATCGCCGCGCTGCGTTCGGTGAACATCCCGAACCCCGAGGCGCGCTTCAATTCCTACCCGTTCGAGCTTTCGGGCGGCATGTGCCAGCGCGTCATCATCGCCATGGCGCTGTGCTGCAACGCGAAGGTGATCTTGGCCGACGAGCCCACGACCGCTCTCGACGTTACCGTCCAGGCTCAGGTGCTCCACCTGCTTAAAGAACTGCAGCGCACGAACAACATCGGGCTTATGATCATCACGCACAACCTGGGCGTGGTGTGGGACGTGTGCGACCGAGCCATGGTCATGTACGCGGGCAAGGTGGTCGAGGCGGCCGACGTGAAGTCGCTCTACGCTAAACCCATGCACCCGTATACGTGGGGCCTGCTCGATTCCATGCCCTCGCTTTCTTCCGAGCGCAAAGCCGACCTTTCCACGATTCCCGGAACGCCGCCTGACCTGCGCCTTACGGGCAAGGCGTGCAACTTCGCCAACCGCTGCCCCTACGCGCAGGACATTTGCAGCAAGGAAGTTCCCGAACTCATCGAAGTCGAGCCGGGGCATCTCGTCGCCTGCCATAGGCAGACGCTCGATGCACATCTCGAGCGCGTGAAAGGAGGCAAGTAATGAGCATCAACGCCAATGAGGAGACGGCTGCAACCAAGCCTGTCCCAGAATCGGGCGATGCGGCAGCGCCTGCCGATCCGAATGTCATTTTGAAGATCAGCGACCTGTCGAAGGACTTCGAGATCCGCTCCGACAAGATCGGCGAGAAGTCCCAGTACCTGCATGCGCTCTCGCGCGTGAACCTCGAGGTGTACAAGGGCGAGACCCTCGGCATCATCGGCGAGTCAGGCTGCGGCAAGTCGACGCTTGGACGCTGCCTTGTCCGCCTCCATGAGCCAACGAATGGAACCGTCACGTTCGAAGGCGAGCCGCTTGACTTCAAGAAAGACCGCGCGCGCCGTCAGCGCCGCAGCGTGCAGATGATCTTCCAAGATCCCTACTCTTCGCTCAACCCGCGCAAGACCTGTGCGAAGATCATTGAAGAGCCGATGATCATCCACAAGACGGAGACCGACCCGAAAAAGCGCGAGACTCGCGTTCGCGAGCTGATGGAGCTTGTCGGTTTGGATACCCAGCACATGCATCGCTATCCGCACGAGTTCTCGGGCGGCCAGCGCCAGCGCATCAACATCGCCCGCGCGCTCTCGCTCGAACCGAAGCTGCTCGTGTGCGACGAGCCGGTTTCCGCGCTCGACGTGTCCATCCAGGCTCAGGTGCTCAACCTCTTCGGCAGGCTCCAGCGCGAGCTTGGCCTGACGTATGTCTTCATCTCGCACGACCTGAGCGTCATCAAGCACATCTCCGACCGCATCGCCATCATGTACCTCGGCCAGGTGGTCGAGCTCTGCGACGCGGAGGGCATCTACGAGGAGCCGCTACATCCCTACACGCAGGCGCTTCTCTCTGCGATTCCTCCTACGAGCCCGTTCGAGGAGAAGCACACCATCGCGCTCACGGGCGATATCCCGAGCCCCATCGGGGACATGAAGGGCTGCCCGCTCGCGTCGAGGTGCCCGCATTGCACGGAGCGTTGCAGGAAAGAGCATCCGGCTCTAGTCGAGGCGCGACCTGGGCACAAGGTGGCCTGCTTCCTGTACGAGTAATCGATCGACATGTCCGGCAGCCCTTCCTTTTGCAAGGTGAGGGCTGCCTTTTGAATGAGAGGAGACTTATGGAACCGGTTGAAGAGCGTTTTCTTCGCTATGTGAGGATCAATACCCAGTCCTGCGCTGGCCAAGAAGCCATCCCGAGCACTGCTTGCCAATGGGATCTTGCGAACCTGCTGGTCGAGGAGCTTCGTGCCCTTGGTGTGGAAGACGCGAGCGTCGATGAGCACTGCTATGTGATGGGCCACATCCCCGCCAACCTTCCCGAAGGCGCCACCGCTCCGGCTATCGGTTTCATCTCCCATATGGACACCGCCACCGAGACGAGCGGCGAGGGCGTGAACCCTCGCATCGTCGAGAACTACCAGGGCGGCCCCATCGTCATCAACGAGGAGCTCGGCATGGTGCTCGACGAGGAGCACTTCCCCACGCTTTCGAAGCATATTGGCGACGACCTTATCGTGACTGACGGCACCACGCTGCTCGGCGCCGACAACAAGGCGGGCGTGGCTGAGATCATGTCGCTCGTGGAGTATTTGCACGAGAATCCTGACACTCCCCACGGACCGCTTTCCATCGGCTTCACCCCTGATGAGGAGGTGGGTCGCGGTGCCGATCTCTTCGATGTGGAGAAGTTCGGTGCCGAACTTGCCTACACGGTCGACGGCGGCGAGCTCGGCGAGCTCGAGTACGAGAACTTCAACGCCGCGAGCGCCGTCGTGAAGATCACGGGCAAGGTGGTCCACCCCGGCTCCGCGAAGAACCGCATGCGTAACGCCGCGCTTCTGGCCTGCGAGTTCGCCTCGCTTCTTCCCGCAACCGAGATTCCCGCGACCACCGAGGGCCGCGAAGGGTTCTTCCACCTGGGCTCCATCGAGGGCGATGTCGCGACGGCCACGCTCGACTACATCATTCGCGACCACGATCGCGAGCGCTTCGAGGAACGCAAGCGCATCATGGAGCAGGCGGCGGCGCTCATGAACGCCCGCTACGGCTGCGAATGCGTCGAGCTTTCCATCACCGATCAGTACTACAACATGAAGGAGCAGATCCTGCCGCACATGGAGCTCGTCGAGCTTGCGCGCGAGGCGATGGAGGACACGGGCATCGAGCCGCTCATCATCGCCGTTCGCGGCGGCACCGACGGCGCACGCCTTTCCTACATGGGTCTTCCCTGCCCCAACCTGTGCGCAGGGTGCGAGTATGCCCACGGGCCCTTCGAGCATTGCTCCGTACAGGCGCTCCAGAAGATTTCCAACATGCTGGTCGCCCTCGTCCAGAAGTTCGTGAAGCCTGTGGCATAGCGCCAACCCTCTTCGGTAGCAGAGACACCTTTCGTTGAAGCGGTATTGCTGAAGGAGGCAATCGAATGATGGAATGTGACGAGCGATCGGCGCGAGAGCGCGCTTTTGCCGAGAAGCTTGCGCGCATGATTCGCGTGAGGACGGTCCAGGAGCCGGGCAACGCGCAGTCCTTCGAGGATTTCCACGCTCTCCTGGAAGAGCTGTTCCCCGCCGTTTTCGAACGGTGTGAGATCAAGATGTTCGGAAACGATGGGGGGAGCCTGCTCTTCTGCTGGCGCTCTGCGTGCACTGACGAGGAAAAACAGCCTGCTCTGCTCCTTATGAGCCACCAGGACGTCGTCGATGCCGATGGCCCTTGGACCCATGAGCCCTTTGGCGGGGAAATCGCCGAAGGTCGCGTCTGGGGGCGTGGTGCGCTTGATATCAAGGGCAATCTCCTGTGCATCCTGCAGGCTCTTGAGGAGCTTATCGAGGCGGGCTTTTCCCCTGCCTTCGATATTTACGTCGCCTCGAGTGACTGCGAGGAAATCGGCGGCAACGACCTTGTGCCGAACTATCTGAAAGAGCAGCAGGTCGACATCGACCTGCTCGTCGACGAGGGTCCCTGCGTCGTCCGCGGCAAGGACGGCTCGCTCATCGCGCAGGTGGCCGTGGCCGAGAAAGGCCAGGCTATCTTCAAGTGCAGTGCTTTCGGGCCGGGCGGCCACGCCATGAACGTTGGCAAGAACACGCCGCTTGTGCGCTTGGGTGCGTTCATGGCCGAAGTCGATGCCGCGAACCTGTTCGAGGGCGATGCGCGCCCCGACCTTCTCGACGCGTCGGGTACCACCGTCGCGTTCACCATGGCGGGCGCGTCAAGTGTGCCCAATGTTGTCCCGCGCGAGGCGTGGGCAGTGTGCGACGTGCGCCTGGCTCCTGGCCGGACGGCGGAATCGGCGCGCGTTGCCCTCGAGATCATTGCCAAGCGCCACGATGTCGAGGTGACGCTTGGCAAGAGCACGCCGCCAAGTCCTGTCTCGGATACGAGCGGGTATGCATACGCCCAGGTCGAACGTGCGATTTCTTCGGTGTATCCCGAAGCGGAGCCGCGTGCGGTCCTGCTCTCGGGCGGAACCGACACCAAACATTTCACCGAGGTCGCACCGTGCTGCATCCGTTTCACGCCGATGATCTTCTCGGCGGAGCAGACCGCGACCATCCACGGAATCGATGAGAACATCGATTGCGCTGCTCTGCCCTTCGGGGTCGACTTCTTCAAGACGCTAATCGAGGAGAGGATGAGCCGATGACTTCAACGAATTGCAACTCGAATGTGGATACCTCGCGCCAGTGGAGCCTCGATGCGCTCTACAAAGGCTTCGATGACGAGGCGTATGTGAAAGACTGCGAGAAGTTTTCCCAGCTCATCGATGAGTATATTGCGGCGCTTGAACCGATCGAGCGCGGCGAGCGAACCTTCGACGTTAAGGCGCTCTGCGAATTTATCAAGCGCGAAGAGGAGCTGTGGCTGATCGGCAAGGACCTTCACGAGTTCACCTATCTGCGCAGCGCCGTCGATGCGGGCGACAAGCAGGCCCTCTCGGCGATGGCCGCTCTGCGCAAGGGTTACGGGAAGATGGCGCGTCCGAGCCTCTTCGTCCGTCGCTGCACGGCGGGTCTTGAGCTCACCGAGGAAGATTTTGCCGCGTCTCCCCTCCTCGCTGACTATCGTTTTGTGATCGGGCAGATGAGGCTCGAGGGCGCTCACCAGGGAAGCTCCGATGCGGAGGACGTTTTCGCCCGCATACAGGGGTGCGCGGGAGATGCGTGGATCGACCTGCGTTCGAGCCTGGTCGGTTTCGCGACCGCGCCGCTCGATGGGAAGGAACTCACGCTCACCGAGCTGCGCAACCTTGCCCGTTCGACCGATGCGGAGACGCGTAAGAAGGCCTTCGATGCCGAAATCGAGTGCTCAAAAGCCATCTCGGTGGGCGTTGCCGCATCGCTTAACGGCATCAAGGAACAGGTCATCCTGCAGTCGGAGATGCGCGGGTTCTCCTCCCCGCTCGATATGGCGCTCTTCCAGTCGCGGATGAGAAGCGAGACGCTCGACGTGCTGTGGGAGGTCGTGTCGGAGCATTTGCCGACGCTTCAATCCTACCTCAAGCGCAAAGCGGAGATCCTTGGGCACGAAAACGGTCTTCCGTGGTGGGATTTCTTCGCCCCGGTCGTGAGCGAATTGTCGGATGCCCCCTCGTTTACCATTGAGTCGGCGCGCGCGTACCTGGTCAAGCACTTGGGGAGCTTCTCTTCCGAGCTCGGCGAGCTTATCGAGCGAGCCTTCGACGAGCGTTGGATCGACTTCGACCCTCGCCCAGGAAAGAGCGGCGGCGCCTTCTGCCGGAACCTCTCCAACCAGCGTCAGAGCCGTGTGCTCACCAACTTCGACGGCACGCTGCGCGCGGTCGACACGATCGCACACGAGCTCGGGCACGCCTTCCATGGGCAGCAGATTGAAACGAAACGACCGCTGAACAGGTGCTATACCATGCCTGTTGCCGAGACGGCCTCGAACTTCGACGAGCTTATGCTCATGAGCGCCGCTATCGAGGAGGCGAAGACGACCGAGGAGCGCATCGCGCTTTTGGACGCGAGGCTCTCGGATGTTGCTCAGACGGTGTGCGATATCTTCTCGCGATTCCTTTTCGAGAAGTCCGTCTTCGAGCAGCGCGCCGAGAAGTACCTCGTCGCCGAGGACCTCTGCCACTTGATGGAGGATGCCCAGAAGAAGGCGTACGGGACCGCCCTCGACGCCGAGACACTTCACCCTTACATGTGGGTGAACAAGGTGCACTACTACATGACGACGCTCAGCTACTACAACTTCCCCTACACGTTCGGCCTGCTGCTTGCGCACGGGCTGTATGCGCGCTATCAGGAAGTGGGCCCGTCGTTTGTCGAGTGCTATAAGGCGTTCTTGAGCGCCACGACGACCGATACGGTCGAGGGGGCGACAGCCGTTGCCGGCGTTGACGTGACGACACGCGAGTTCTGGGAGAGCAGCTTTGAGGTGATCGAGGCCCAGGTCGCCGAGTTCCTGAAGCTCACCGAGTAAAAGAGAAGCGCCCTCGGAGGGTTGTTCCCCGCGTTCGGCAGGGGTCCCTCTGAGGGCGCATTGCATTGTTGTTCCGCTATTATTGCAGCTGGGGCCGCCTGGGCTTGC